>JAQGOD010000168.1 GCA_028293775.1 Gammaproteobacteria bacterium | reverse complement strand
CCCGCGCGGGGTTCTCAAGCCGATGCGGTGGACGTCCGCGAGTTTGTCGAGAAGCCCGACGAGAAATTGGCGCAAAGGCTGATCTCGAACGGCGCGCTATGGAACATGTTTATCGTCGCCGGCAGCGCGCAAACCCTGTTGAACTTACTCGATAAGGCGTTCAACTTCGTCTCGGTCATGCGAAGTGCCATGCAGGGGAGCGGAGCGGGAGCGGTCGGCGCCATGGCGCGTCTTTACGCTGAGTTGCCATTTGTGGATTTCTCTCGCGACGTGTTGTCCCACTACCCTCGCTATCTCAAAGTACAGGCAGTGCCGGAATGTGGATGGACGGATTTGGGCACACCAAAGCGAGTGCTTGCGACGATCGAAGATACAATCCGGCGCTCCGGCCCAAGTCAGCGCGAGGTCCCGCGAGCCCGATATTTGGACCTTGCGAGGGTGGTTGGCAGTTAAGACCCGGGCCATAGTTCCTTGGTTCACGGACACTTCCGCAGTTACAAATGAAATCAGCTCCTACTGGTTTTGCGAGCGTTTTCCTACAGCATTGTGCATTTCGCCTAGGGCTAAATGCGAAGCGCCACCACTGGCCCCAACCAGGATTCATCCCATGTACATAACAAAAGCCTACGTGAGACCGGTAAGTCGTTTGGTGATTGCAGCGTGCGCAATCGCCGCGCTTGCCGCATGCCAGACTCAGCAACAACGGATAACAGAGCACGAAGATAAGCTTTCGGCCGCGGGTTTTACGATAAAACCTGCCAACACGCCGGAGCGGCAAACCATGCTTCACAAGTTACCGCCGAATAAATTTGTCCAACGGACAAATGGCGATGATGTCCACTACGTTTACGCAGACCCCGTAGTGTGCAATTGCCTGTATGTGGGATCCCAACAAGCGTTCAATGAGTATAAGAAAAATGAACAGCAACAGAAGCTCGCCGATCAGCAGGAAATGACCGCACAACTGTATTCAGATCCCGCTTGGAACTGGGGCGCGTGGGGTCCGTGGGGCCCCGGATTGGGATTTCGGTATGGACCCGGACGAGGGTGGTAGCACGCAGCCCGCCTGTAGGCTGAGGTTTTCCCGAGGAATTCTATGCGACAGCCTGTTGCGTGTGTGGTGCGCGCCGTTCTAATTGCGGCAATCGGTTTCGTAGGCATCAGCGATGGCGCCGAGCAAATGAGCACGGCGGGTGAGTTCGGACCCAACCCAATCCTGCCGGCGCCTGAAAAACGTGTGCTTCCGACCCTGCATATCGCCAAGGCCGTGGGCTGGGTCGGCAACGCCATGCCCACTCCCGCGCGAGGGCTGCGCGTAGCGGCGCTCGCTCGTGGCCTCGAGCATCCGCGTTGGCTGTACGTCTTGCCCAATGGCGATGTGTTAGTCGCAGAAAGTGATACTCCGCATAAGCCCGATGACGGCAAGGGGATTCGCGGGATGGTCCAGAAGCTAGTGATGAAGCGGGCGGGTTCAGGAGCGCGCCCGAGCGCTAATCGCATCACCTTGTTGCGCGATACCGCCGGCGACGGTGTAGACGTTGAACGGCACATTTTCTTGCAGGGACTTAATTCCCCAATCGGAATGGTGCTAGTGGGAAACGATCTTTACATTGCTAACACCGATGCGGTTGTGCGAGTCCCTTACAAGACGGGCGACACGGAAATTCACGACGCTCCGCAACAAGTCACCGCCCTGCCGGCGGGAACCATCAATCATCACTGGACCAAGAGCTTGGCCGCGAGCCCGGACGGAAAGAAACTCTTCGTCGGGGTGGGATCAAACAGCAACGCCGGTGAGAACGGTCTCGAGGCGGAAAACGAGAGGAACGCCGTCTGGGAGATTGATCTAAAGACTGGCAATCACCGCATATACGCAAACGGTCTGCGCAACCCCGTCGGAATGGCCTGGCAACCCGACAGCGGACAACTCTGGGTCTCGGTCAATGAGCGCGACGAGTTAGGGGATCATCTCCCTCCGGACTACATGACGGCAGTTCACGACGGGGCGTTCTATGGCTTCCCGTTCAGTTATTACGGGCAGCATGTTGACGATCGCGTTAAGCCGCAAAACCCCGAAATGGTTGCGAAAGCGATTTCGCCGGACTATGCCTTAGGTACTCACACCGCCTCTCTGGGTTTGTGCTGGTCTGGCGACGCCAAGCTCCCGCCGCCGTTCACCCATGGCATGTTCGTCGGCCAACATGGCTCGTGGAATCGAAAAACTCGCAGCGGATACAAAGTGATCTTCGTTGCCTTTGATAAAGGCAAGCCATCCGGCGTGCCTATCGACGTGCTTAACGGGTTTCTTAACGCAAAGGGCCAGGCGCAGGGCCGTCCGGTGGGTTTGGCGGTAGACACGCATGGGGCGTTGCTCGTCGCCGACGACGTTGGGAATACCGTATGGCGCCTCACCGGGGCCGCGAACTAGTCGAGAACCTCGGCGAGCCGCGCGCAGGCTAGGCCTTTTACGGTGTGCGCAGAGGCTGAGTCTGCTGTTTCGCTTTTGGCGGCGGACTTTCCTGCTGTCGCTTTTGTTCTTGTTGTTTTGCCTGCAATTGCTGTTCCTCTTGAGCATGTTGCTGCGCTAGCTGCTGCGTCTGCGCTTGATGTTGCTGCTCGAGTGCTTGCTGACGCGCGCGGTCCGCACCCTGTTGGGCGGCTCGCTGGCGTTCAGCCTCTTGTTGTTGCGCCGCTTGCTGCGTTTGCGCCTGACGTTGCTGCTCTATCGCTTGCTGACGCGCGCGGTCCGCACCCTGTTGGGCGCTTCGCTGGTGTTCGGCCTCTTGTTGCTGCTGCAGTCTGGCTCGGTCCGCTTCTTGTCTGGCCTGCTGTTGCTGCTGCTCCTGCAAATGCTGGCGCTCAAGCACAGAGTTGGCGATGGCAGGTGACGCCGGCCTTTGCGGTGCTGGGATATCGCTAGGATGAGTTGCGTTCGGTATGTCAGCGCGTGGAACTCGCGGCGCAACTGTCTGCGCCGCCGGCGGAGCCGGCCTTGACGCAGGCGCCGCGGGGACAAGTGGGGCGGCGCCACCGCGCTGCTGAACTTGCTGTGTGTCAGGCCGCTCCGGAGCAACTGTGCGGCCTCCTGTAACGAGGCGAGCGGGTGGCGCAACGTTTACTGTCGCGCGGGTGGGCGCGGAGGATGAGACCTCTCGCAGCTGCGACACGGATAGAGGCTGACCGCCGTTGTTTTTGATCGCCTCCTGCCGCCGCTCAAAGGACGGCGGCGGCACCGGAGCGGGAATGCGCGCCACAACGAGCCGCGATTGCACGGCCGATGGCGGCCTAATTTCAGTTGTGCGGCCCGAGCCAAGCACGGCTTGCTTAGTGGGAACAGCGGCAGGCGCGAGTGCCGCTACCCGCGCACTAGCCACTCCCCGCTGGTCGATATGCACGAGGTTTCTTCCCACAGGCTGTGCAGACGCAAACGCTTGCGAAGTAGTTGCGGCCACCGCGCCCGCCACGTTGCGATTCGCGTAGATGGTGTTGTTGGTAACCGTCCTGTTGATGATCGTGGTGTTGTAGACGTTGTTAATAACCGTCGTGTTCACATTGGTATTGGACACATTGATATTTCGAACGTAGCCCGGACTCACGCGATAGGAAGGGCAATAAACCTCCCGAGGTCCGAGCGCGAACCACGCGACTCCGGCGCCAACGCCCACCCACGCCACCAATGCCGGTGCGTACACCGGTCGAACATATACTGCGCCGGGCCGCTCCGGCGGCGCAGGCACCCAACCCCAGGCGCCCCTGACGGACACCCAGCGGCCATAATGAAATGGCGCGAATCCCCACGGACTGTCGTCGACCCAGGTATAGCCCCACGGCATTACGTAGGCCCAATGACCGTTGTGGTAAGGAGCCCAGCCTGGTTCCACGGCACGCGGAAACCAAACGTTTCCGTACTCAGGCTCAGGCGTCCAGGTGCCTTGGTCGTCGAGATCCTCGTATCCAACCACATCGGCCGATACGTATCGCGCCGACACGGAGTGATCCCATCGAGCATCGCGGCCTGCGCTCCAAGCATCGAAGGCATCCTGATTGGGAGTGTAGTTCTCAACGCTTTCCCTCAGATCATCCGTGCCGGAGAAAATATCGTATTCACCTTGCCCCACGGGATAGGCGTAACCGCCTCCGGTCGCCTCACCCTGACCGCGGCGAACGACTATCGCGGTGCTGTTGCCAGACCCGTCCACGGTCAGGCGATACAATCCAGGCCGCAGCACCGTGAAGGCGAGATTTGGGGTATCGATTTCGTAGGTTTCGTTGTCATCCAGGCGACGCACACGCAATAGCAAGGTGCCGGACGACAATTGAATCTGCGTGACGGTGTCAGAGAGGTTCAACAACGACACCGCCGTATTGGCGGATAGCCGCAGCGATGAGCCGTCGAGTTGCAGTTCCGCTCGGCCGCCTCGGTCGGACCATAATTGATCCCCCGTGGTCATCGGTCGATTAATCGGCGGGGCAACCCAGTCGTCAGTTCCAGCCGGTTGAAAAGACACCGCGCCCTCGACATAGGCTAGACGGCCCACGCGCGAGGGCGGATCGTCCTCGTCGGCGGCAGCTCGGGTCATGCTCGACATGGACAGCGCTAGCCAAACGCTGACGGCAATAACGAACGATCGTGATGGATATGTCATCGGTCACCCCTCTAGCCATTGCGCCCCGATTCTACAACTTCGGATCCAATGGCGAGGTGCGCGCCTCGATAACGAGGTTAGTAATGCTTAATGATTACAGCCAATTAAGATAGGCCGCGGAGCGTCCGACCTGCGGCCGGACACTCCGATTGGGGCCGATGGATCAGTGCACCGACTCGAGTAAATCGTGTGATTGTCGAAAGCGGCGCCTTCGAGCATAGCGATCATTTCCGCTGCAATGGCATTTCGCCGCGTCGTAATATCATTGATGCGACCAACGAGTGCTTCGATTGTACTTCAGTACAGGGCGCTCGCAAATTTGACCGCAAGGGACGGAGTGCCGCGCGTTTCCGAACGACTATGCTGGAATCTCCTGAAAGCCCGGAGTTGACCATGCCTTCATACCAAAGCTCAGAGCTACGCCGTTGGCAGGCCGTTGTCGCGAAAGACCGGCGTGCGGATGGAGAGTTCTTCTATTCGGTCCGAACGACCGGCGTGTATTGCCGGCCTTCCTGTCCGGCACGCATTCCGCACCGGGAAAACGTCGCCTATCACGTCTCTTGCGAGGCGGCGGAGGCGGATGGGTTTCGAGCCTGTAAACGCTGCCGGCCAAAAGAACCTTCTCAAGCACAACGGGATGCCGCGTTGGTTGCGCATGCCTGTTCACTCATAGAAAGCGCTGAAGAAACGCCGCGGCTGGCGAAACTGGCGGCCGCGGTAAATTTGAGTTCCTTTCACTTCCATAGGCTTTTCAAGTCGGTCACGGGCGTCACTCCCAAGGAGTATTCCGACGTCCATAGGGCCAACCGCGTTCGCGAGGCATTGGCCTCAGCGAAAACCATCACTGGTGCAATCTATGATGCGGGCTTTAATTCCAACGGCCGTTTCTACGCCGCGTCGTCTCAAGTGCTCGGGATGACGCCCAGCCGCTACCGGGCGGGTGGAGAGATGATGAAGATTCAATTCGCCATCGGCGAGTGTTCGCTGGGGTCGATTTTGGTAGCGAGCACCGAAAAAGGCGTGTGCGCGATTTTGATGGGCAGCGAACCCCAATCCCTGATTCGCCAGTTGCAGGATCGATTCGCAAAAGCCGAACTGATCGGCGGCGACGCACAGTTTGAAAAACTTGTCGCCAAGGTGATCGGTTTTGTCGAAAGGCCGCACGCAGCTGTTGATTTGCCGCTCGATGTCCGAGGGACTGCCTTTCAGCAGCGCGTTTGGAAAGCTCTGCGTCAAATCAAGACGGGCCGGACTGCCAGCTATGCCGATATCGCAGCTCGAATTGGGAGCCCCCGTGCGGTAAGGGCGGTGGCGCAGGCATGTGGCGCCAACATGATCGCGGTCGCGATTCCCTGTCACCGAGTGATACGCACCGATGGACAGCTTTCTGGTTATCGATGGGGTGTGGAGCGCAAACGGGCCTTACTTGAGCGCGAGAAGACGTGATTGATAGACGCGTGGCGGCAATCGACTGGTCGGCGGCGCAGGAGGATCTGGACGCCCACGGGATGGCCTGTTGCAACGTCCTGCTCACGGAGCGGGAATGCCGCTCGATCGCGGATCTTTACGAGGAAGAAGCGGCGTTTAGAAGCCGGGTCGTGATGTCGCGCCACGGTTTCGGCCAAGGTGAATATCGCTATTTTTCCTATCCTTTGCCTGCCGTGATCCAAGAATTGCGTGCTTCGCTCTATGCGCGCTTGGTCTCCACCGCCAATCGCTGGAATGAACTCCTGGGAGTCGAGGCGCGTTTTCCTCTAGACCATGCTTCGTTTTTGGCGCGATGTCATGCAGCGGGACAACTGCGGCCGACCCCCTTGTTACTGCGCTATGCAGCCGGCGATTTCAATTGTCTTCACCAGGATCTTTACGGGGAACACGTCTTTCCACTCCAGGCTGCCATCCTGCTGTCCGAGCCGCACCGCGATTTCGAAGGGGGTGAATTCGTTCTCACCGAGCAGCGGCCTCGCAAGCAGGCGCGCGTCGAAGTTGCGCAGCTACATCAGGGGCAGCCGGTGATTTTTGCCGTTCGCGATCGCCCGGCGAAAGGTCTTCGCGGAACGTATCGGGTCAAGCATCGGCATGGCATGAGTCGCCTTCGGGCGGGCCGGCGGCATATGCTCGGCCTCATCATGCACGATGCACAATAGTGCGCTTATCGGTTCCACCACCAAGCGGCCGCGAACAAAGCCACCATAGTAATGGAGGCCACCATCTTGACGATGGTGCCGAAGATCAATCCGATCCAAGTGCCGACGCCCACGTGCGTTGAGCGCAGGATGCTGTTTCCGGCGGTCAGCTCACCCAACACCGCGCCGATGAAGCGCCCCAGCAACAAGCCCGGCAGGCCAAAAAACAGCCCGACGAGGGTGCCCACCAGTGCGCCGGACACCGCCCGCGGGCTGGCTCCGACGCGTTTCGCGCCCAATGCCGCGGACGCTAAGTCCAGCGTCAATCCGATTGCGCCAATGAGCGCAATCCCCAGCAGCCACCAAAGCCCTACGCGGTGGTATTGACCCAGGCGGGCGATTAGCCAGATCCCCGCAAATATCAACGGAATGCCAGGCAATGCCGGCACGATGGCGCCGATCAGGCCCGCGATGATGAGTGCCGCGGCGAGGACGTACAGCAGAGTTTCCATCGTCACGGCCCTTTTTGTTTGCCGCCTTGTAAGTCAGCAACACTGCCCAGACATCACACCCATGATCCCATTTTCGGTTCTCGACCTATCCCCGGTGCCGATGGGCAGCAGCGTGGGACAGGCTCTGCACAATACCTTGGACCTCGCGCGTCACGCGGAAGCGTGGGGCTACCGCCGCTACTGGCTTGCCGAACATCACAGCATGCCCGGGATCGCGAGTGCGGCCACCTCGATCGTCATTGCCCATGTCGCGGCGGGAACTGCCACCATACGCGTCGGCGCCGGCGGCGTCATGCTGCCCAACCACTCGCCGCTCGTCATTGCCGAACAGTTCGGCACACTCGAGTCGCTTTATCCCGGCCGCATCGATCTTGGGCTTGGACGTGCGCCCGGCTCCGATCAAGCAACCGCTCGGGCGCTGCGACGCAATCTTTCGACCGATCCCAACGAATTCCCCCAAGATGTCATAGAACTCATGGAATATTTTGCGCCGGCTGAGCCCGGGCAACGCGTCGTGGCAGTTCCCGGCGTTGGGCTTAAAGTTCCGCTCTACATTTTGGGTTCAAGCCTGTTCGGCGCTCAAGTGGCCGCGGCGCTGGGTTTGCCGTTCGCCTTTGCCTCGCACTTCGCGCCCGCCGCGATGATGGAAGCGATTGAGATCTACCGCAGCCGCTTTCGCCCCTCCTTGCAACTCGCGCAACCGTACGTCATGCTCGGATTTAACGTCTTTGCGGCCGACACGGATCAGGAAGCGCGCTTTCTCGCCACTTCGATGCAGCAGGCTTTCGTGAGCCTGCGCAGCGGCATGCCGACGCAGTTGCCACCGCCCGTTGAGGGATACGAGAGCCGCCTTCCCGCGTCGGCTAAGGCGCTTCTGGACGATGTACTCGCGTGCTCGGCCATCGGGTCTCCCAACACTGTTCGCTCCGCGCTGAGCGCTTTCATCAAGCGCACGCGGCCGGATGAACTCATCATCACCTCGCAAATGTTCGATCACACGGCACGCCTTCATTCATTTGAGATCGCCGCCGCCCTTCAGAAGGAGGCGTGAAGGCGGAAGGGTTAGGCTAGGATAGGCTTACCGCCATGACACATCGAATTCTAAACCGCCGGCAGTTCGCGGCCATGACAGGCGCCGGCTTAGGCGTGCTGATGGCCCGCGCATCGGGCGCGGCCGGCGCATTCAGCGACTGGGCCGCCCCCGATTTCGTGCTGGTCAATGCCAGGATCTACACCATGGATCCCAAGGTTCCGAAGGCCGAGGCCTTTGCCGTCCGGGGAGGGCGCTTCGTCGCCCTGGGCACAACCACCGAGATCAAGAAATTGGCGGGCAGGGGCACGCAAACCATCGATGCTCAGCAGACGACGATCGTGCCCGGTTTCATCGACAGCCACAATCACGCCCCCGGCAACGAGTTGCTGTATGAGGTTTTGGTCGGCAATCCCTACGACGTCGAATTCGTCACCATCGGCAGCATCATCGACAAGCTGCGCACCA
>JAQGOD010000148.1 GCA_028293775.1 Gammaproteobacteria bacterium | reverse complement strand
CCGCCGTGGCGGCGCAGTCGAGCGGCAAGCAGAGGCGAAAGGTCGTCCCCAGCATGTCGGAGAGGACGGTGAGTTCAGCCTCCAGCGATGCGGCCAGCGAGCGGACCACCCGAAAGCCGACGCCGCCGTCCCTTGCGTGATCGAAACTCTCCGGCAAGCCGATACCGTCATCGCCGATTTCCAATACCAGCCGGCCGCGCGAGTCGCGGCTGCAACTGAGCGAAATCTCGACCGGAATGCCGCTTGGATGGGCATGCTTGACCGCGTTCATGATGATTTCGCTGGCGACCAGTGTGATCTGCTGGGCCTGCTCCGCGGTGACCAGACAATGAGCATGCAGTTGATGGACGATCCCGACCTGGCCCTGCAGGGATAGAGAGGTGATCAGTGCCTGGCAGCTTTCGATCAGATAATCGCCGAGATTGATCCGATCGCTTTGCGGGCGGTCGGCCAGTTTGCGGTGCAGATGGCTGACGCTGAACACCTTGCTCGCAACGCCTTTCAGCATGTCGCGGACATCGTCGCGACCGATCAGGTCGGGGCCCTTCGACACACCGTTCGCCTGGACCTGGACCAGACTGACCAGCAGCGACAAATGGTTGGCGATCCGATGATTGGCTTCGTGGATAAAGGCCAGCTCCTTGCGGCGCCAGGCATCGAGAGGGACGACGGTGTTGCTTTGTGTTTCCATTCCCGCAGCCTGCGCTCCAGAATTTAGTCTGTCAATAAAAATCCTTTAATTTCAATGCGTTAGTTGACAAACCGGCGCTGGTGACGGCCTCTGAGAGTCCGGTGTGGGAACCTAAAGGGGTGGGTTCCGCGTTTACCTCTGGAGGCACGCTTTAGCCTCATTAGACAGTGAATTAGTAAGTGCCCTGTTATAAGTCTTATGCTAAGGTGCGATTGGGTGAGGGAGATTTCTGTCATGGATGGCGAACCGACCCGCGGCGAACGCCTGCAAATCATGTTGACGGCCAAGGAGTTAGAGGCGGTCGACAATTGGCGCTTTAGTCGCCGTATGCCCAGCCGCGCCGCCGCCGTGCGCGAATTGCTGCGCCGTGGCCTCGCTGCGGAAGGCTTTTCCGTGGCCGATGGCGGCTCGAAATCGCAGGATTTCGGTGTCGTCAGCGGCCAGGACCAGAGGCGCCAAGCCGAATAAACACCGCGACGCTTGCAAAAAGCCGCTTCTCCTTATAAGACGCGCCCTCTTTCGGGCCGCCCGGCTGGGCATGCCGTGGCGACCCTAAATGGAAAACCAGTGTTCCGGGCAAGTGCCCAGGGGCCGACAGGAGACCAAAATGCCCAAGATGAAGACCAAGTCGGGCGCCAAAAAGCGCTTCCGGCTTACCGCCACCGGCAAGATCAAGCATGGCGGCGTCGGCAAACGCCACGGCATGATCAAACGCTCCAATGATGCGATCCGCGACCAGCGCGGCACCCATGTGATTTCCGCGTCCGAAAACCAGCGCATCAAGCGCTGGATGCCTTACGCGTAAAGGAGCGAACCCATGTCCCGCGCACCCCGTTCCGTCCCGTCACACGCCCGCCGCAAGCGCGTCTTCAAGCTCGTCAAGGGCTTTTATGGACGCCGCAAGAACACGATCACCTCGGCCAATGCCGCGGCCGATCGCTCGATGCAGCACGCCTATATCGGCCGCAAGGAAAAGAAGCGCAATTTCCGCGCGCTCTGGATCCAGCGCATCAATGCCGGCTGCCGCGAACACGGATTGACCTATAGCCGATTTATCAGCGGGCTCGCGACTGCGGGCATCGAGATCGATCGCAAGGTCCTCTCCGATCTCGCCATCCACGAGCCCGCGGCCTTCAAGGCCCTGGTGGATCAGGCGGCCGCCAACGCACCGGCATTGCAGTAGCCTCGATTTCCCACACTGTCATGGCCCGCGAAAGCGGGCCATCCAGTTGGGGACAGGCGATGATGCCGTCGCCGTACGCCTAACAGATTCCACCGCAAGATTGGCCTTGTGTCACCTGGATGGCCCGCTTTCGCGGGCCATGACAAACAGGATATGGATATCTGTCATGAGCGATATTTCGAAACTCGAAAAAGACATTCTCGACGCCGTTACGGCCGCCCAGGATGAAGCCGCGCTTGAAACCGTGCGCGTTGCGGCGCTGGGCAAAAAAGGCTCGGTCAGCGAATTGCTGAAGACGCTGGGCACGATGTCGCCCGACGAGCGCAAGCTCAACGGCCCGCTGTTCAACGTCCTGCGCGACACGGTCGGCAGCGCCATCGCCGCGCGCAAGAGCGCGCTGCAGGACGCGACGCTGAATGCGCGTCTCGCCTTCGAACGCATCGATATCACCTTGCCGGTCCGGCCCGAACCGCAAGGCACGATCCATCCGGTCAGCCAGGTGCTGGACGAAGTCGTCGCGATCTTCGCCGATCTCGGTTTCGCCGTCGCCGAAGGCCCGGACGTCGAATTAGACGATTACAATTTCACCAAGCTCAACCTCCCGCCCGATCATCCGGCGCGGCAGATGCACGACACCTTCTATGTCGCCAAGCAGGCCGACGGCTCGCAGCATGTGCTGCGCACCCACACCTCGCCGGTGCAGGTCCGCA
>JAQGOD010000131.1 GCA_028293775.1 Gammaproteobacteria bacterium | reverse complement strand
AGCGTTCGCAACATCCTTCGGGCTCGCGGCAAGGGTTCCACCAGGGGCAATATCAAACGGCAACTTTTCGATGTTCTGCTTACCCATGAGTCCATGAGCCAGGGCCGCCGCCAGCGCATTTACCGCCGCGTTCGCATCCGATTTCAATATGTCCACGCGGCTGTGTCCTGCAACGCGCAAGACAATGGTGTCCGATGAAACTACGGCCGAACCATCGGGCGGCGACGCCGCTGCCTCACCCGCGCCGACGGCAGCAGGTACGGCGTAGGACCACTCCAGTAGATCGACGTCAAGATTAGGAAACGGGGCAAGCGCCGCGGCGGTGCGCTGCATGAGCCCGACGGCGTTGACACTGCGCGCCAGCAGCCGGTCGCGTGTTTGCACGACGGCGCGCAGCTGCTGCGGCTCCAGGTCGGTTTTCGGGGCCGTACTCTCGGTGTTTTCAGCCGTAACATTCACGTGATCGGCAATCAACTCGGCGGTGCTCGCCAGTTCATTGTTCGCCCTCGTGGCGATCTCGGTAAACGATAGATAGCCCATGCCGACGGCAGCCGCGGCCACCGTGCCGCAGAGCGCGGCACGTCGGTAGTCGGCGCGCCGGCTGGCGTCCAGCAATGCGGTACCCGCGGCGCAACCAAAACCATGCTCACGCAGCGCCGCGTGATTAAATAGCAGCCAAGACGAATTCGCGCTCTCCAGCAGCGGCGCGGGCGCTCTCTTAACGAGTTCTCGGGGTTGAACTTGCACGAGTTGCACAGTTCGCAGGTTGTTGCCGGGGATCGTGATAGGAACGGCGGAGGGCTGCGCGTCGATCACTACAATCTGCAGCGTGCGGTAGCGGCTTTGCACTCCCCATAGCCGGGTCATGGTCAGGTATTGCAGCGTCTTGTCGATTTCCTGCCCCACCTGCGTGTCGCCGGCATTCGAATAGGCACACAGCCGAGAGAATCGTAAGCCCGACGGCGACACAAACGCATGTCGATATCCCGCGGCGGTGCGAAGCACAACGAGCGCATCCGACGCCGCCGGCAGTTTGAGATGCTTCATGAGCGCAGGCATCAGCGCTCCCAAACTGAACAGACCGCGAACGTTCAGTGCACGCCCCTCGAGTGCGTCGAGCCATGGCGCCAGGGCTTCCGGATTGATGAGAGCGTATAAGATCCGCGTCGTGGTTCGAGAGCGGCGTCGCGTCAAATTTCGAAGGAACGCATAAGGACGCGACCGGTGCGGCACCAGAGCGCGATAGCTGGTGGTTCGATAGCGCTGCTCCAATTTGCGAGTCAGAAGCAAATTAAGATCCTTGCGCGACAAGGTGGGCACGGTCTCCGCCTGATAGGCCTCTGCCTGAGTGTCGGTAATCACGAAGTAACGGTCGTGGAGAAAACGGTCCAGATGCGCCCCAAATTGACGCAGGCTCTCCTCATGGCTGCTTCGATCAGCCGACGCACTGCGGGGTATGGAAATGGCCGCCGTAAGGGCGAGGCCGGTGCCCAGTTCACGGTAGCACTCGAGCGATGCGGCCGTGATGCAAATGTATTGATTGCAGGCGCTCATATCTTGAGCTTCGAGATCGTGTCGTAGAGAGGGCCGAGCATGGAGAGAATGAGCCAGCCGAGTATCGCACCCATGAAAACCGTCAGGACCGGCTCGACCACTGCCTTGAGACTCTCGATCGATTCAGAGATCTCTCGATCGTAGAAATAGCTGACATTGGCTAGAGATTTATCCAGTTCTCCGGTCTGCTCGCCGATACGCAACATTCTGATCACGAGTTTCGGAAACAGCTTGGCTTGCTCGAATGACTCGGCAATGGTGAGCCCCTCCGCGATCCTCGCCTTGCATTCGAAAACTGCCTTGGTAAGAACGCGGTTGCCGGCGGCACCCGCCGACAGGTCCAGGGCAGCGAGTACCGGCACGCTGGACGCATACAGCATGCCGAGGGTCGAAGAAAACCGCGCAAGCGCGATCTTTTGCAGTGTCACGCCGATGAGAGGCATACGTAGCTTCATACCGTCGATCTTGGTACGCAGTGCCTCGGACGCGAAATTGAGCACCGACCAAATGGTGATGCCGATTGCCGCCGGCACGGCCAGCACCACCCACCAATGATTGACTAGGAAGCTGGAGATTCCCAGGAGAATCTGTGTTTGCAGGGGAAGTTGCCCGCCCGACATCGAGCGGATGAAGCCCGATAGCTGGGGTACGAGATAGATCATGAGAAATAGAAACACGAGGGTGATGATGGTCATGCCGAAGGCAGGATAAATGAGTAGCTTCTTGAAACTCGAACGCAGCTCGTCCTGCCACTTGAGCGAATCGGCCAGCTTCTGGAAGGTTTCAGGAATGTTGCCGGATTGTTCGCCCGCGCGAACCAATGCGACGAAGGTGTGATCGAAGGTTTTCGGGTAGGCGGCCAACGCATCGGCAAATTGCGTGCCCGATTGGATGGCCTCGAGCACGGCAGCAATGATGCCGCGGAAGCGCTGATGTTCGACTTCGTCCACCAAGTCTTTCAGGCCATCGAGAAGCGAGATTCCGGCGCGTGTTACCTGCGCGAGATGCAGACAAAACGTGATCAGATCCTTCGGCTTGACAGCGCCCCGCCATGAGGCGAGGAGCGGCGCGGAGCTTCTGGGTTGTGCCTCGATCAGTTCCAGCCGAAGCTGCGTCAATCTCGCCTCGAGTTCGGTCAAGTTGAGCGCGTCGGTTTGACCCGCACGCACTTGCCCCGTTTCGGTCACTGCTCTGTAGCGATAGATCGGCATACAAAGCTACTGCGCCTCGAGAGACGTCAAATCGATGCTGCGCGCGATTTCATTCAAGGTGGTTGTGCCGTCGATCACGCGGCGCACGGCGTCCTGCGCAAGGGATCTGGCACCTTTTTGCGCCGCAAGGTTGCGCATTTCCCGCAATGTGCCGCGCCGCGCGACCAGTTCGTCCAGATCGGCGTCGAAGCGCACGACTTCCATCAATGCGATTCGCCCGAGATATCCCTGCTGCTCGCATTCCTCGCAACCGCCCGCTTCGTAAAGAGGATGGGTGTGGCCGGATTCGAGTCCTAACAAGCGGCGTTGCGCGCCGTTCGGTTGATAGGGTTTCTTGCAGCCGGGGCACAACCGCCGCACCAGCCGCTGAGCCACCACACCGATCAAATTCCCGGCGAGAATTTCCGGATTCAAACCCAAATCCAACAACCTTGCGACAGCCCCGAGCGCCGAATTGGTATGTAGGGTGCTGAACACCTGGTGTCCCGTCATCGCGGCCCGCAGCGCCATGGTGGCGGTGTCCGAATCGCGAATTTCGCCCACCAAAATGATGTCGGGATCCTGGCGCATCATCGAGCGGATCCCATTCGCAAAATCGATTTTTAAGCCTTCCGCCAGGCTCGTTTGTCGAATCATCGGCATCGGATATTCCACGGGGTCCTCGAGGGTCATGATGTTGACGGCCTCGGTATTGAGGGCACTTAGGATCGAGTACAGCGTTGTGGTCTTGCCGCTGCCGGTGGGACCCGTGACCAAAAGGATTCCATCGGGGCGTTTGATCATGAGCCGCAACATATCGTATTGGTCGGGCGCCAGTCCCAAGGCGTCGAGAGCGACCAAGCTGTGAACTTTGTCCAAGATGCGAAGAACCACGTTTTCGCCGTAGGTGGTCGGTTGCGCGGCGACGCGAAAGTCAATGTACCGACCCTGCAAGTGCAGGCTGATGCGTCCATCCTGAGGGGCGCGCGATTCAGCGATGTTCATGCCGGACATGACCTTGATGCGCACCAACATGGCCGACCAATATTTCGAGTGCAAGGCGCGAATTTGCCGAAGTACACCGTCGATCCGATAGCGGATGCGAATGAAGCCTTGTTCCGGCTCAAAATGGATGTCGCTGGCGCGGCGCGACACGGCATCGCCGACGAGCGCGTCGATCAGTCGCACGATAGGCTGCGTGTAGCCGCCGTCGGCGGTACTCAAGCTCTCGTAGTCGACTTCGCCGGTTTCGATTTCATTCAGGATGCCGTCGATCGACAACTCATGCCCGTAGAAAAGGTCGATGGCGCGTGTGACTTCGGCTTCGGAGGAGATTTGCGCCTCGGCGGTAATCTCGCCCCCCAACATTTCGTTCAGTTGATCCAGAACCACGACGTTGTTCGGATTGCCGACCGCGACGGTGAGCACGCCGCGAGTGCGGTCGAGGGACACCGGCAATACGCTGAAGCGCATGGCAAAGCTCTTCGGCACCAAGGCGAGTGCCGCCGGGTCTGCGACGACTCGGGAAACATCGATATCGCTTTGGCCAAGATTTTCCGACAGCGCCTCGCGCAGTGTCGCCTCACTCAAGAATCCCAGCTTGACGAGGATCTTGCCCAGCGGCTCGCCGTTGCGTTTCTGCTCGATGAGGGCGATTCTGAGTTGGTCCTCGCTCAAGATGGCGCGTTCGCGCAAGATCTTGCCGAGCTGACGGCGCGGCGCGGCGGCTGAGACGGCGGCGGGAATGGCGCTCACGGTGCTTCCGGCGCGGCCGGTGCAGCCGTCTCTACACGCGCCTGCAGCTGGCTGATGCGTCGCTCGAGAGCGTTCAGATCGATCTGCGCAGGGCGCTGCCGTGCAAAAGCCAGCGCCTGCCGATAGTACGTGAGTGCCATGGAAGAGTTGCGATTCTGATCAAGACTTGCCGCGACATTGAAAGCCAAATCGGGATTGCCGGGATCCTTGCTCAAAGCAGTAAAGTATTCTTGCGCGGCCGCGCTCCAGCGCGCATCTGCGGCGTACACGCCTCCCAGAGCCGCATGCAGTGCGGGACGTCCACCGTCATCGCCCGCAATCAGGATTTTGAGACGGCTCTCGTTGGACTCCCCCGTCGAGCCGCCTGAACCCAGCATCGCCATCGCGGCAGTTGCATCCGGGTTTCCAGGTTCGAGTTTGAGCACTTGGGTATAGGCCGCGGCTGCGGCTTTCGACCTGCCGTCCCGGGCAGCCACGGTCGCCGCACCCAGCAAGGCATCGACATTGTTCGGATCGAGCTCGAGCGCGGCAAGGTACTCATGCTGGGCATTCGCGACGTCGCCGGCGGACAGCGCCCGGTATCCGGCCTCCACATGCCGATCAATTGACGACAGACCTTGCCCAGGGGTGACCGACAGGGACGAGGGGTGTACTTCGGGCGTTTGCGCGGGCGCCCGAGCGCGCGTTGGAGACGTCGCGATGGGCGCAGATACGCCGCTCGCTGGCATCGCCGTGCCGGGCGTGGCGGCCGCCTGCGGCTTGGCGTTTCGCAGATCAATTTCCGGTGCATTGCCGGCAAAGCCAAATTGTTCGGCGGGACGCGCCGAAGACACCTGCACCGCGCCGGTGGAAGGGGCAACTGTATTGTCGATGCCCGTCGCAACCTGTTGAGTTCGGCCGCGCTCCGGGTAGAGGACGGTGTTCGAGCTGGATTGCCACAGCCATAGGCCGACCATTCCCACGCTTGCGATGACGAGCGCCGCTAGCGACAGAAAGTATCTCTTGATACGCGACACCTGCGGTTCCACAGCAAGGGTCCCGCGAGCGCTTGCCGGAGCCGTCGCGGTTGCAGGCGTGATTGTCGGTGCCGCGGCAGCAATCACGCGCGGCGAGACGAAATCGGTTGCGCGCGCGGCCACGCTCACAGGTTCGCGCTCAGGACTTGGCGCAGTAGCCGCGAGTTCGTCAAGCAGCTGCCCCGTGGCGCTGTGTTGAGCCGCGGCATTATCCGAGCCCGGCACCAGAGCCAGCGGACGTTGCGTCAGCGGTTTTTGGGCCAGCAGCTCAAGGGTCGCGCGCGCATCCAGGGGGTCTTCATCGGGCTCGATCGCTGCAG
>JAQGOD010000128.1 GCA_028293775.1 Gammaproteobacteria bacterium | reverse complement strand
GGCGTTCGCCATGGGGATGAATTGACACTGCGCTCCGAGGGCCATGAGGCCTCGCAGGCGCTAGACGCCATGATCGAAGGTCTGCAGGAGGCCCAACGAATCGAGTCGACGCATGCACCGGTAAAGGCGCAAGAGCCGCGCGTGGCAGACCTCGCGCCGCGCGATGGCGAGCTGCGCGGCATCTGCGCGGTTCCTGGATTTGCCGTCGGCCGCGCTGCTCGAATCGAACGCCGCCAGATCGACGTCACCGAGCTGGGATCGAGTATCGCCCATGAACGCGAGGAACTCGATCGGGCGCGCACAAATGTACGGCTCAGGTTGGAGCGCGTTCGCCGCGCCGGCGGGACGGCGCGCCAGGAGATCATCGCTGCCCATCTCGAGTTTTTGGACGATCCGACGCTGAATGAGCATGCGTACGAACTGATCGCTCATGGCAAAAGCGCTGGATTCGCCTGGCGCAGTGCCGTACGGCGATCCATCGCTGCGCTCGAAGCACTCGATGATTCGCGCATGCGAGAGCGAGCCGATGATCTTCTGGATGTCGAAGCCCATGTGCTGCTGGCGTTGTCCGGCGAGGCGCGGCCCATGCATTTGCCGTTGCCCGAGCAGGCGGTGCTCCTGGCCGACGATTTGCTGCCGTCCGAGCTGACTGCGCTCGATCGGCGCCGGCTAACCGCCATTGTCTTGAGCGGCGGCGGCGCGACGTCGCACGTTGCCATCCTGGCCGCCGCGATGGAAATACCCATGCTTATTGGCGTGGGTGCGGAATTGCGCCAAATTCCTGATGGGCAGACGCTGATCCTCGACGCCGACAACGGCACGCTGCACTTCGCGCCCACCGCGCAAGCACTCGCAACGGCAAGAACGGCGGTCGAGGCCCGGCTCGCCCGCGGCGCGGCACTGCGCCTGGCGGCAACTCAAGAATGCCGTTCGCTCGATGGCACCCGAATCGAAGTATTCGCAAACTTGGGCAGTGTCAGTGACGCCATCGCCGCAGTGGCGAATGGCGCGGAGGGTTGCGGGCTGCTGCGTACCGAATTCCTGTTCATTGATCGAGAAACGGCGCCGACCGAAGATGAGCAAGCGGAGGCGTATCAAAGTATTGCCAATGCGCTCGGCGGTCGGCCGTTGATACTGCGGATGATGGATGTAGGGGGCGACAAGCCGCTGCGCTATCTGGCGCTGCCGCCCGAGGCGAATCCGGCATTGGGAATGCGCGGCATACGAACCGCCATGCTATATCCTGATTTGATGCGCACACAGTTGCGAGCGGCGCTGCGCGTGAAGCCCTCCGGCATTGTGCGCCTGCTCATTCCAATGGTGACGGACCTATCGGAAATACTCGCCGTGCAAACCGTCATCGATGAGCTTGCGGACGAGCTGAAGCTCGAGCAACGTGTTGCTCTCGGTGCCATGATCGAAACGCCGAGCGCGGCACTGACGGCCGCAACGCTGATCCGCGAAATCGATTTTCTGTCCATCGGCACCAATGACCTCACTCAATACACGCTCGCCATGGACCGCGGTCATTCGGAGCTGGCGCGGCGCACCGATGCCTTGCATCCGGCCGTGCTGCAGCTGATCGCGGCTGCCGGGACCGCCGCCGGGGCGGCCGGCAAGCTAGCGGCCGTCTGCGGCGGTGTCGCGGCCGATCCCACGGCGGTGCCGCTATTATTGGGTCTCGGCATTCGCGAATTGTCGGTCGTGCCGGCGGCGATACCAGCGCTCAAGGGTCAGATCGGCGCATTGCGCATTGCGGACTGCCGAGAACTCGCGCAGCGCTGCCTCAATTTGGGTTCCGCGACCGAAGTGCGCAGCCTGGTCGAGCAGACACTCGGGAACAGGGGGCAACCGTTATGAAACTTCGCTTTTCAGGATTCCAGCAGCTGGGCCGCGCACTGATGCTGCCCATCGCGGTGCTCCCGATCGCGGGTCTGTTGCTGCGCCTCGGTCAACCGGACCTGTTGAATTGGACGGCCATGGCTGCGGCCGGCACCGCCATATTTTCCAATCTTGGGCTGTTGTTTGCGGTGGGTGTCGGGGTGGGACTTGCGCGCGAGAACCATGGTGCAGCCGGGCTCGCGGCGCTGGTCGGCTTCGTGGTCACGATGAAGGCGGCGGAGACCATGCTGCACGCGGCTCCCGGTTCTCTGTCCAAGTTCAGCATCCCGGTCGGATTGCTGTCGGGCGTCATCGCCGGCGTCGGATATAACCGATTCAGCAACGTCACGCTGCCCAGCTATCTGAGCTTTTTTGGCGGGCGGCGCTTCGTGCCCATCGTCAGCGGGCTGGTGGGATTGCTGTTGGGCGTGAGTGTGGGGCTTGCGTGGCCGTTTCTCGAGCGCGGCATGGACGCGACCAGCCAGGCTATCCTGGGCGCCGGCTCCCTGGGTCTTTTCGCCTATGGAGTCTTGAATCGGATATTGATCGTCACGGGGCTGCATCACATTCTGAATAATTTCGCTTGGTTCATCGTCGGCGACTACCATGGCGCGACCGGCGATTTGAACCGGTTCTTTGCCGGCGATCCAACCGCCGGCGCATTCATGTCGGGCTTCTTCCCGGTCATGATGTTCGGATTACCCGGCGCATGCCTTGCCATGTACCACACCGCCCGGCCGGAACGTCGCGCCGGCGTTGCAGGATTGCTGCTGTCCCTTGGTCTTACCTCATTCTTGACCGGCGTCACCGAGCCGGTGGAATTCACGTTTATGTTTCTCGCTCCCGTGCTGTACGCGCTGCATGCGATCGCGACGGGTCTCGCCATGGTATTGATGCATCTGTTCGGCGTTCACCTTGGCTTCAGTTTTTCCGCGGGTCTTTTCGACTACATTCTGAATTTCACCCACGCGCAGCGCCCTCTGCTGTTGATCCCGATCGGTGCTGCCTATTTCCTGTTGTACTACGCGGTGTTTCGCCTCTGCATCGTGCGATTGAATCTTTCAACACCCGGCCGCGAAACCGACGATCTCCTGGCTCAGTCCATTGCGCCCGTGAGCGCCGGCACGCGCGGCGAGTCTTTCGTCGTTGCGCTGGGCGGTGCCGCCAATCTCACCGAAGTTACCGCATGCACCACGCGATTGCGCCTTACGCTGGCCGACAATCGCGCGATTGACGAACCTGCACTGAAACGCTTAGGTTCGCGTGGAATGCTGCGCTCTTCCACGACCGGGTTGCAGGTGGTTCTTGGGCCGATCGCCGATCAAGTAGCCGGTGAAATCCGGGACGCCTTGCGCGCCGCCGCCCCCGAAGCGGGCCGCCCAAATGCGTCCGCCATGCTAACTGCACTCGGCGGACGCCAAAATGTGACCGGCGTGGAGAGTTTCGCGGGGCGTTTAGCATTGCGCATTTCCGACCTCAAAGCAGTCGATGAACGGGCTCTCCTTAGTCTCGGCGTACGCGGAGTTGCGCACCCGAGCGCAGGGTCCGTTCAATTGCTGATTCCAGGGGCCGCCGAAGAATGGGCGCAACCGCTGCGGCGGCTGCTTGCCTGAAGTGATCTGGAGGTGAGATGAGCGACACGGCCACTGTCTATAATCGCTCGGCCGAGGACTCCAGGCGCCCGCAAGGGCGGCGATCGGCCCTTTCCCCGACCGTGCGGCGCATCGTGGTGGTGGGCGGCGGTACTGCCGGCTGGATGACGGCATTGATTCTGGCACGCTCCTTGATCGAACAAGGCGTCGAGATCACGTTGGTGGAATCGCCCGCGGTCGGCATCATCGGCGTGGGTGAGGGCTCGACACCTTGGCTGCGGGGTTTCTTCGATAGCTTGAACATCGAGGAGGCCGAGTGGATGCCGCAGTGTCATGCCACCTATAAGTGCGGCATCACTTTTGATGGCTGGTCGACCAAACCGGGCCACGGCAGCTACTTCCATCCGTTCGCCTCGATGCTCGACAATCTCACCATGACTCAATTCGTGCACAACACCGATGCCAGGATCAGAGGGGCCGATGCCTGTGCGGATCCGGATCGATTTTTCATTGCGACTCGATTGGCACGCAAGAATCTGGCGCCTAAGCCGGCCGAGCACTTTCCCTTCGACATCTGGCATGGATATCACTTCGACGCGGTGCTGCTGGGACAGTTTCTGCACAAGAAGGCAGTACAGCGCGGCGTACGCTATCAAGTCGCGCATGTAACGCAGGCGAATCTTGATGAGCAGGGCGGCATTGTCTCGGTCAGCACTCAGGAGGGCGAGACCCACCGCGCGGACCTGTTCGTCGATTGCACCGGTTTTACCGCACTGCTCATCGATAAGGCGTTGAAAACCCCGTATGTCAGTTTCTCCGAGAACTTGTTCAATGATGCGGCCGTGGCCATGCCGACGCCCATCGGCGATACGGTGCCGTCCGAAACCGTCTCCACGGCCATGAAACATGGGTGGGCGTGGAAGATCCCTCTCACGCAGCGCTTCGGCAACGGCTATGTGTACAGCTCGCAATTCTGCTCCCCGGACCAGGCGGAAACCGAACTGCGCGAGCGCTTAGGTATGCTCGATTCCAACACGCCTGCGCGGCACCTCAAGATGAGAATCGGACGGGTGACGAAACATTGGAATAAAAACTGTCTCGCGGTCGGGCTGTCTCAAGGGTTCATCGAACCTTTGGAGGCGACTGCGCTGCTGTTCATTCAGCAAACCGCCACGGCCTTCGTTGAGTGCCTCGAGCAAGGAGACTTGAGCGAGGCAGCGCAATCACGATTCAACGCGCGGGTTAACCAGCACTTCGAAGGCACGCGCGACTACATCGTGACGCACTACAAGACCAATAGCCGGACCGACACGGAGTATTGGCGCGCAAATGCGGCCAATCTCAACCTCTCGGAGCCATTGAAGCAGCTCCTCAGTCTCTGGATGTCGGGCAACAGTATCGCGCCCATGGTGCGCAAGCAGGCGCTGGGGCGTGGCTATCCGGTGTTTTCCTGGTACTCGCTCATGTCGGGAATGGGCATCTTTCCGGACGCGAGTACCTTGCATGCGCCGACCGCCGCCGAAGGCACCTATGGGATTGCGGAGATCGACAACCTGCTCGAGCGCAGCGCAGCGAACTACCGGGATCATCGCGAAGTCCTGGCTAATATTCCGCCGCGCCGCAACGGTCAAACCCTGCAGGTCTACTTCTGGTGAAGGAATACTCGAGTCTCACGCTCGATGAAATTCGGCGCGATGTGCTGCCCGACAAACGCCCGGCGATATTAAGAGGCCTGGTGCGCGACTGGCCGGCGGTGGGTGCGTACCTGGAATCGCCGGAGGCGCTGGTGCGGTATCTACAAGGACACGACAGCGGCGTTCCAGTCGATGCGCTCATGACCGCACCCGAAGTGGGGGGCGAGATTTTCTACAACGAAGCCATGAGCGGTTTTAATTTTTATCGCAATCGGCTGCCTCTGTCGCAAATCGCCGCGCAAGTTTTGCGATACGCCCAGTTTCCAAAACCGCCCGCGGTTGCGGCACAGAGCGCGCTCATCCGCGATTGCCTGCCGGCGTTCGCTTCAGAAAACAGATTGGGTTTGTTCGAGGACACGGTATTGCCGCGTATTTGGCTGGGCAATCGAATCACCACGCCCACCCACGTCGATGAATGGAACAATGTCGGCTGCGTGGTCGCGGGCCGCCGTCGCTTCACGTTGTTTCCGCCGGAGCAAATCGCGAATCTCTATATCGGTCCCTTGGACTTTGCTCCGACGGGAGCGGCCATGAGCCTGGTGTCGCTGCGTAATCCTGACTTGCAACGGTATCCAAAGTTTCGCGAGGCCATGACGGCAGCGCAAACGGCAGAACTCGGGCCGGGAGATGGCATATTCATTCCACCGCTCTGGTGGCACCACGTCGAATCGCTCGAGCCGTTCAATGTGCTGGTGAATTACTGGTGGCATGACCCGCTGGGCGATGCTGCGCGGGCTGATTCTGCTTTCGACGCGCTGCTGCATGCCATCTTGAGCATCCGCGGACTACCGACGCAGACCCGCCGTGCCTGGGGAGCCTTGTTTGAGCACTACGTGTTCGGCGCGCGGAGCCAATCTATCGATCACATTCCAAGCGAACGGGAAGGCATACTCGGCCGGCTGTCGCCGGAGCAAGTGAACGCGCTACGGGCGCATTTGAACAAGAAGCTCGGCGGCTGAAGGGGAATCAGGTGCGCGGCGTTCTCTTACGGATCGGCCCGCCCTGAAAAAAGTGCAGCGGGCCGTTCCACTGTCGAAGGCTTAGGCCGCGGGGCTGCCTTCCACTTGGATCAGCAGTTTAACCTCCTGCTTGAATCCATACTTGTCGCCGAAATTCACACCGAAGTCGGCGCGATTGATGGTCGCCGAGGCGTCCGCGCCGCAAACCTCTTTCTTGTTCATCGGATTCTGCATGCACTTGAATGAATTGATCTGCAGCGTCACGGGCTTCGTCACGCCGTGCATGGTCAAGGTGCCCTGCGCTTCGGCGGGCGTCGCACCGTTGAACTTGGTGAACTTGCCGGTGAATGTCGCGGTGGGGAATTTCGCCGCGTCGAAGAGCTCCGCTGACCTGGCGTGCTCGTTCAATTTCGGATTGCCGAAGTCGATCGAAGTCATGTCCACCGTCACATCGAGGGATCCGGACTTCGCGTCCTTGTCGTACACGACCTTTCCTGAAGTCGCGTCGAACTTGCCGCGCCAAACCGACAGACCGCCAAAATGGTCGGCCTCGAAACTCGGATAGGTGTGGTTCGGGTCTATAACATAGGTGACCGGCGCTGCGAACGCACTCGCACCCAGCAGCGCGGCCATTGACGCCAAAACAATACGGTTCATTGGGGCTCCTTACAAACGACCGGGTATAATTCCGAGCGCCGCAATCGGCATCTCGGGCGCAAATCATAGCTGAAAGCTTAGGGTAGCTCCGGCTTATCTCCTTATAGGGTCATACAGGGGTGTTCTAATGGAACTATTCGATGCAATTGCCTCACGTTCGACCGCTAAGGCCGTGGCAGAGCCAGGGCCGACTGCGGAGGAACTGGATCGGCTTTTGCAAGCTGC
>JAQGOD010000103.1 GCA_028293775.1 Gammaproteobacteria bacterium | reverse complement strand
CTCGCTGATCATGGCTAGAACCAGGCGCAAATCCTTCTGTTTAGGAGATCGATACGCCGCGCCCATGCAGAAGCGGGTTGCGCCTGAGTCCCTTGCCGCGCGGGCGCGTGCAACGACGGCCTCGATTTCCATGAGTTCGGAAGTCTCGAGTCCCGTGTCGAAGCGCACGCTCTGCGGACAATAGGCGCAGTCCTCCGGACAGGCACCGGTCTTGATGCTGAGCAGCGTACTGATCTGGACGGTGTTGGCTGCCTGAAATAGGCGGTGCGCCTGTTGCGCCCTGAACACTAAGTCCATGAAAGGTAAGTCAAAAAGCTCGGTTACTTCCTCGAGCGTCCAATCGTTGCGTACGTCCACTTGGCACCTCCAGATGCGCGCCAGTATTCTGTGCGCGCCCACGCTAGTCAACCGCCTTGGCCTATTTGGGTTTACCAGCGTGGGCGGTTTCGGGTTGCTAGCGATTGAATTGGTATTCGAGCGCCAGGCCGATGAACACCGCCATGCCGACGTAGTTGTTGTTGAGAAAGGCTCTGAAGCAACTTTCGCGATCACGGTCCCGAATCAGCCACAGCTGATAAATAAAGAACAGCGCGGCGGCGATCAAGCCGGCGTTGTACCAGGCGCCTGCGCGAAGCATTTTTCCCACCAGGTACAGCGACGTCAGCGTCATCATCTGCAGCACGGCGATGATGTGCCGGTCCGAATCGCCGAACAAAATGGCGGTCGAGCGCACGCCGATCCTGATGTCGTCGTTGCGGTCCACCATGGCATACATGGTGTCGTACACCGTCACCCACAGCACATTCGCCAACAGCAGCAGCCACGCGACCTTCGGCACGGTTTCTATTTGCGCGGCGAAGGCCATCGGTATCCCCGCACCGAAGGCCAGCCCCAAGTACATCTGCGGCACCGACAAGAACCGTTTGACGAACGGATAGGTGACGGCGATGAAGCCGCCCACGACCGCCCACAACAGCGTCAATCGATTCAGCTGCAGCGCGAGCACCAATGCCGAGAGCGAGAGCAACGCGAACAGCACCAAGGCTTCGATCGTGGATAGGCGCCCGGCGGCCAAAGGCCTGTCCTTGGTGCGCTCCACTTGAGGATCGAAGCTGCGGTCGGCATAGTCATTGATGGCGCAGCCGGCAGAACGCATGAGCACGACGCCGGTCACAAAAATAAGAAAAATGAGCGGCTTCGGCTGGCCGCGGCTGCTGATCCACAAGGCCCAAAGCGTCGGCCATAATAATAGCCAGATACCGATGGGACGGTCCAAGCGCATGAGCCGGACATAGTCATGAACGGTGCCGAGGATTTTCGGCAACTCATCGGTGGTCCAGGGATGGAAGCGGATGCGATAGCCATACCATCGCAGGCGCGCCATGATCATCTGCGCCAGCTCATCCCCGTTGCGTGGTAGCGGCACGCTTGTCGTCTACACGCGGCCCATGGAGGGCAGAAACAATTCTTGAGCGAGCAAGGGTGCACCGCGCAGCGTAATCCGAGCGCGTCTTGCCCAGAGTCCCGCGGGTTTGATTTCCGCATCGCGCAGCGCCCGCGCCGTGACGGCTTCTGCAGTCGGCAACCACGCGTACTCGTAGGCACTGCGCTCGACCCCGGACAAATCGCCCAAGGTTTCGCCCAGAGCAGAATCGCCCATTTCCGCAAGCCAGGGATGCGCGATGAGCGTCGAGTCGGGGACTATGGTCTGACAGAACACCCACACGCTCCGGCCGCAGCACAGTTCCTCGTCGCGAAACAACCCGGCGTTGTCCTCGATGCGCAGCGCCGATCTATGCGAAGCGCTCAAAATGCCGGTCCATTGATCCACCAGGCTCAAGGCAAAGCGCTCGGCGCAAGCGCTTTTCAAGCGCAGCGTGAGCAGTCCCTTGCCGATCAGCCAGGGCCGCAGTTGCGCGTCGATGGACAATTGCCCGAGACGTTCCTGGGGCTGCCATTGAATGGATTCGATTGGACGTGTAGTGCCTCGAGTCATGCGCGAATTCTACCCCACGCGGCCGTATTGCTCTGCATGTCCCACCCAACGCCTGATGAGCGGTGCGACGTGCGACGGCCAATCGCGCAGCAAAGTTTCCGCCGCGATTTGCACTCGCGGCAAGAGATCGGCGTCGCGCAATAAATCGGCGACGCGCATTTGCGCAAGCCCTGTCTGGCGCGTCCCCAAGAGTTCACCCGGGCCGCGCAGTTCCAGATCGCGGCGCGCGACTTCGAAGCCGTCGTTGGTATCGCGCATCACCGCCAGACGCAGGCGCGCCATCGAGGAAAGCGGCCCGCGATATAACAACAGGCAGGAGCTCGCGTGCCGGCCGCGGCCTACGCGCCCGCGCAGCTGATGCAGCTGCGCGAGTCCCAGACGTTCCGCATTCTCGATCACCATGAGGGTCGCGTTCGGTACATCCACGCCCACTTCGATCACCGTGGTAGCCACCAATAGTTGGATTTCGCCATCCTTGAATCGGCGCATCGTGCCTTCCTTGGCTTGCGACGGCATGCGTCCATGCACCAGGCCTACCTTGAGT
>JAQGOD010000102.1 GCA_028293775.1 Gammaproteobacteria bacterium | reverse complement strand
TCACGCTTTACAACTAACCCGAAATCTTCACGCTCGCGGTCTTGTCGAGCGTGGCGCGCAGTCCTTTGGCAAGCTTCAGGGCGTCATCGACCGCCCAGAAATGCATGAAGAACAGCCGCGGCTGCTCATCCAGCATGTGGCTGTGAAGCGCGGTCACCTCGATGCCATTTGCGCGCAACGCCTTGATCACGGGATTGACTTCATCGTTGGTCAGCACAAAGTCGCCCGTGATCGCAGCCTTGCCGCCGCCGGTCGGCTGGAAGTTGATGGCAATCGCCACGCCCATCGGTCCGGCCGGCGCCATCACCATGTCGTTTTCCTTGACCGGTTCGCGGCGCGGCACGTTGAACTGATAGACGCCGCCATTGGCCTGTCCCTTGGCGCCGATGATTTGATCGAGCTGCGCGGTATCGAGATCGACGGCAGGCGGCGGGCCGGCCGCTGCCGGTGTCACCAATGGAGTCTTGCTGGCACCGAGCGCGTCGCGGATGACGGCCGCCATCTTGGCTGGGTCACCGTGGCCGCCGACATGCATATAGAATGTGGCGGGGCTGGCGCGCAGCAGGTGATTGTGCACGGCGGTGATGTCGAGGCCGCCCTCGATGAGCTTGAGCATCACAGGATTGATCTCTGTCTCCAGCAACACGAGATCGCCCATGACCATGGCCCCGCCATGCGCCGGCTTGAAGGCAACCCAGCCGCCGAGCGCCAGCGCCGGCTTAATGGTGACGCCGTCCAGTGTCACCGTGAGATCGGTGCGCGGAAAGCCGTAGCGATGCACATCGTCGGACACGGCGGGCTTCCGACCGAACGCATCGTCCACTTTTTGCCAGTCGATGGCCTGCGCATGTGCGGAGGTGACGAATGGATCCGAGAAAACCTGCCAGTCGATCTTTTGCGCGTGCGCATCCCCCGCAAACGAAACTGCGAAAATCGAAGCTGCGGTCAAAAGTATCTTACGCATCGTCGGGTCTCCCTGGTTGGACTATCGCCTTGTTCTGGTCGCGTTCGCCAGATCACGACCAAATGCCGTCATAGGCGCGTCGCGCGGCAGGCCAGTTGATGGCCGCCATGAAAACGCCGACGTAATCGGCGGCTTTGGCGCCGTAGTCGATGTGATAGGAATGCTCGTACATATCGAGCGCGAGAATCGGGGTGCCGCCGGCCAGCGTGTGGCAATGGTCGGATGCCCATTGATTGACGAGCTTGCGGTCGCGCGACGACCACGACAGCAGCACCCAGCCGGAGCCGCCGCCGAGCGCCTTGCCCATGGCGTTGAACGCTGAACGCCATTGTTCGACCGAGCCGAAATCGCGAGCCAGCGCTTCCTGGAGCACCGAATCGGGCTCGCCCGGCTCGCCCAGGCTGTCGAAGAAATGCTCATGCAGGATCATCGAGTTCATGGCGATAAGTTCTTCGCGCTTGAGGCCGTTGATCAGGAAGCCGGGCGCAACGGCATAGTCCAGTTCGGCGAGCTTCTCTTCGATGAGATTCAGCCGCTTCACCGCGCCGCCGTAGTTGTTCTCATAGTGGCTGATGATCATCCGCTCGGACATGCCCTTGATTCGCTCCGGGTCGCAGGCAAGCGGCTTCATTGTGTAGGACATCAGTATCTATGCTCCGGCACGGGAAGAGGAACCACTAGGTGACGATCGCGTCTACTCGGCAAAAAGGTGCGCCACTGTTCGACAGCATCGGGCGAGCAATGAAATGCATCAGCCACGAGGGTGTCGGCGCCGGCAAAGTCGGCGTCGCGGCGCACGTCGACAATGATCGGCGCGGCTTCGGAGCCTAACCGTGAATAGATGGCATTTGGGGAAATGGAATGTCTAGGATCGCCCATGCGCAAACCTCCTCGACAAGTCGAGCGTTGCGCAGTTCTTGGACCGGAGTCTCAAGGGGAGACTGCATCTTTTTCCCCTATGCATTTAATAATTTGGCTAGAGCGCAAAAGCAAGAGGAAGCGCTACCGGCCACCGGATTAGGCTCGGCCGCTGGCGGTCCATTCAGCAGAAAACTCGTGCAGACACGCGTTGAAATATTGCATCACAATTCGTGCGGGAACCGGGTTGCCACTTTTTCCCTGAGATAACGTCTGCGGGTGGCTGGGAACCGAACGACGTCCAGCATCCTTCTCACGAGTTTGCGCGCGCGTCGTTTGTCTTGCGCAAGCGCTGGTAGACGAGCCGGGCGATTTCCGACGGCGCCTCATCGGGAAAGGCAAATACGCAACTTACATTGATCTCGCACAGCACATAGGTGTCGGCGCCCGACGCATCGCGCGGGCCATAGAGGAAATCGGCATCCCAGATGACCGGCAACGATGCGGCATCGATGCCGAGTTGGTGCATCATCTGCGGAGTCCACTCCGCCTCCATCTTGCGACGGAGCGTTTGAAAGGGCGAAGCCGACGCGGGATGCATCAAACGAGGCCCCGCCTGCGCGGCGGGTGAGTCCGGACCTTCAGGCGGCGGCGGGATCAAAGCCTTGATCAACTGATCCCCAAAGCCGACGACCTTGTCGGCGACCATATAGCAGCGGATCATGCCATCGGGTAGGCGCGCCTGGAACGGTTGATCGACAATGCATCCGTCGTTGGAAAAGTAAGTCTCGCACTGTTTCATGAACGCACCGAGCGGCAGATCCTCGGGAACGCTGCCGCGCTGCGCCTGCAGTACCCGAACGTCGGCGGCACCCGTGAACCCCGCTATCCGCTCGACTTTCCACACGCCTTGGCCGCCATTGCCGCGGTTTTGTTTGAGGACCCGGGGACCGCTTGACTGAAGTCGCATCGGAAACTCGTCGCGGAAGGCGCTGGCCGAGCGATAGAGATGGGTGTCGGTGCCCCAACCCAGATGTTTGGTGCGAACGAGCACTTCCTTGACGCCCATTTTAAGGATCACGTCGGGATGGGCGCTGACCCACACGCCCCGCGAGGCGACGTCGCGCAGCAGCGCGTCGAGCGTGACCCGATTCTGTCCGTCGGAGATCGGATTGACCCAGACAAGGACGCCGTCGCAGGCGAGAAGCTGTGCTCGAACCTCTTCCGCCAGCGCGTCGGCATAGACGGCGGGTTCGGCCGCAATACCGAGTGCCGCGAGTGCGTCGAATACGCCGCGGTACCGATTGTTCTGCGGTGTTGCCTCCCTGCGTGCCTGAGAGTCGCCGCGCCAGAGCACCGCCACCTTGCTCACTTTATTTTCCGTCATGTCGGACCTTCCGTGCGACAGGCTGCACTGTGATGGATTAAAGATCGAGTTTTGCCTTGGCGGCGGAACATCATGGTTCTGCACTGCCGATCATCGCTGGACCGATGGCTTTGCCGGAGGTGAAATCCGAACTACCGCGAGCGCGGTCAGGCCCGCGTAGATGCAGAAGCCGGCGGCAATGGCCGCGAACAGACCGGTTGCGCCGTGATCCAGCCAGTATACAGCCGCCAGCCCTGCACCTGCGCTTACGAGCATCCGCACCGCGTTTGCGGTCATTGCTGCAAAGCCGCGGCCGTATCCTTGGCATACGAAGAACAGTCCGAGGCCGAGACCGAAACAGACATAAACCGGGCCGACGATCCTCAGATACATCGCACCAACACGCGCCACTTCGGCGTCATGACTGAACAAGCCCAGCCAAATGCTGGGTTGCAACGCGACGATTAATCCCAGCGTGCCACATAGCACCGCGATAATCGCCGTTCCTTTCCAGGCGATCCGCCGAGCGCGGTCATACTGCTGCGCGCCCAAATTCGTCACCACCATCGCAACGATTGCTGTTCCAAAGCCAAAGGCGATGGGCTGCATGATGTACTCGAGCCTCGCGCCCATCGCATAGCCGATGGCAGTTTCGGGGCCGAACTGGCCGGCGATGCCCGTCAGCAACACGACGGACAAATTGGTAATCGAAGTGTTGATCAATCCCGGTACGCCCACCTTGAGAATATCCGCGAATAACTCCCATCGCGGCACCTGTCCTTGGAAATTCAAATGAATGATCGAGCGGGACGAACGCAGATAGAAAACCATGATGAGGCTGCCGACGCCGAAGGGGATCACCAGCCCCCAGCCAGCACCCGCAGGACCCATCGCCGGAAACGGCCCGTACCCGAACATTAGAAGCGGTGCCAGTCCAATGTGCGCGATCACGCAACCGACCAGAACGCCCGCATGCAGGCTCATATTGCCGGTTCCCCGCACGGCGTTACCGAGCAGGTTGAGCACCGTGATGGTGACGGCCCCGCCGAAGGCGACATTGGCGTAGGAGAGTGCGTCCATCAGCATCTTGTCGCGCCCGCCCATCCAACCAAAAATATAAGGAGCGGCCAGCAGCATCACCGTCGAAAACACTGCCGCAAGCGCAAGCGCCAACAGAAATGCGTGAAAGGCCAGTTCGTCGGCCCTCTCGCGCTTGCCCGCTCCGAGCGCGCGCGCGACGGCAGACGACACTCCCGCGCCCATGCCGCTGTTGGTCGTTTGCAGAACCAGCATGATCCATGGAAACGCCAGTGAAGCGCCCGCAAGCGCGTCCGTTCCGATCCGGCCGAGGAAAAAACCATCAAAGATGATGACGGCAACAAACGCGATCAGGTTGAGAATGTTCGGCGCCGCCAGCCGCAACAGCGTCGCGAAAATGGGCGCTTCCAGCAGCATCTTTGTGCGCGCGGCCACCACTGGGCGGGCGACAGGCGCCGGTTTGGCGATGGGCCCCAAATACGGCGAAGGCGGATCGGCAATGGACGGATCGGTCATATGCGCTACTCCATACCAGTTCCCGACAAATCGAATCGCCCGCCGATGCCGGTTCGACGAGCCTCGCGATACGCGACCCATGCGGCCGCAACATCCTGCACGCCGCTGCCGCTCGAATCGAAGATTACGAGTTCGTCCTCGGTCACGCGCCCGCGCTTTCGGCCCGCCACGAGGTCGGCAAGGTCAGCATGGACTTGGTCTTTCGACATGGCGCCCGCACGCAGCGCGTGGTTGAGATCGCCGCCGGAAGCACAAGCCTCAATGTCATCCACAAGGATGCGCGCACGGCGCATGAGGGCCGGAGCAATCTCCTGCTTCTCGGGGTTATCGGCGCCGACGGCCGCAACGAAGCATCCCCTCAAGTCCAAATCATCGGTCAGGACCGGAGTTTTCGACGTTGTGCAGGTGATACAGATGTCCACGTCTCTTACCGCATCGCGCACGCTCGAGGCCGGAGCCGCGGAGCACGTTGCCGTCGAATTTGCGTGCGCGAACGCTTCGGCCCGTGCAGCGTCAACGTCAAACACCCGCATCGATTCCACGGGAAAAACCGCCTTGACGGCTTCGAGTTGATACCTCGCTTGGGCTCCGCAGCCGATGATGGCCACTCGCTTTGAATGCTTCCGAGCACCATATCCCGCCGCGAGTGCTGCCGTGGCCGCGGTTCTAATACCCGTCAGCGTAATCGACTCCAGGATCGCCAGCGGGCAGCCATCCTTCGCGTCCGAGACCACGACCATACCTTGGATGGTCGGCAATTGTCGTAGCTTCCAATTATCGGGAAGGTTGACGTTGACCTTTGAGGCGAATGCGAGATGCGAGCCCGGCAATAGGCCGGATTTCACATGAATAGAACCGCCATCGATCATGAAGCCGACCGAGCGGCCCTGATCCCCCGGGTTGTCGGCAAGCGCTGCATAGGCTTCTCGTAGCGCCTCGATGACGACCTTCGGATCGAGCAAGCGCCGCAGATCGTTGCCCGACAGGAGCACAATCTCACTACTTGCTGGAGCAACGGATTGGGCCATAGGAGCCTCTCGATTGCGTTATTTCGTCTCGCCGTAGGTCATTTCGTCAAACAGCGTCACGCTGTCGGCCTTGGTCCATAGCCCCACCTTGCCGGGATCCGTGAAAGTTGAATCGTCGACCTCGAACATCTGTTTTCCGTTGAAGGACGCGGCGAAGCGAGCGCCCTTGAAGTCGATCCGCAGGCTGTGCCAGGTGTTGGCTGGAACCGGGATGGAAACTCCGTAGCCGCCCTTTCGGCCGACAATGTCGAGCGCGCTGCGGACTCCGTTGACGGTCTTGTACAGGACGAAATTGTCTTCGAGCGCGTTGGCCCGGGCCACGTAATAGTTGTTCGCGTCTTTTGCCCGCCAGACCACGCCGGCGGCGCGGTCCTCCGACCCGGCGACGGCCTTGAACTTCACCTCAATGAAGCCGTCCTTGATGCTAGTGTCGTCCTTCAGAAGCAGCGGGAAGGTAGCGCGCCCGGATTGCTTAAGTATTTTGGATTTCGACGGTGCCGTGTCATCGCTTTCGACCGTCCATTTTGGATTCCCAGATCCTGTCATCGTGGCTGTCCAGCCTTCAGGCGCGGAGCCGGTCTGGTTACTCTCGAAACTGATCGCGTGGTTTGACATGTCATTAATCCCCAGGAGGAAGAACGTGGCTGCGAGTATGGCCCAGCGGGCATGCGGATGCGGTTGGCGCATTGCCTAGGCTCCCTTGAGGTCCAGAATTCCGCCGTGCGCGGGTGAGATCACGTAGATTCGGCCCGGCGCCACAAGCGCCGTGGTGTGACCGCGAGAGATCAATGCCGGCACGATCAGCGCCAGCCCGGACACCAACAAAAGCAGCAGTAACACCTTGCGGAATGCGGCATCGTTGAGCTTCCCATACAGTTTGAGGCCGATCCACATGCCGGCCAGAAGTACGGGAAGGCCGAGCAGATACAATTTGACCGATTCGGCAGTGACGGCGCCGGCAAAACTCAGCGATACCGCGCTCATC
>JAQGOD010000101.1 GCA_028293775.1 Gammaproteobacteria bacterium | reverse complement strand
CGGGCTTCGAGCCCCAAGCGATCTACCCCGACATCTCGCTCATGCCGGAAAATCCGAGCCAAACGGTGTTATGGCTCGAGAAGGAGCGCCTCGCCGTAAGGCGGCCGGGCGCCATGCCCTTCGCCGTGGAACTCTCACCCGTCAAGGAAGCGCTGGTTGTTGCCGGCGTAATCGCTGATCCGCTGGATTCTACTGGCGAGCCGAGACCGAAGGAAAATGCCATCCTCTACGTCACGCGCGAGGACTGGGTCAGGGTACAAGCCAATTTCGAAGAATTGCTGGAGGAATTCGCGGCGCTGAAAGTGCAGTTGTTGCCGGATGGTCCCCTGCCCTGGCTGGCGCGCGGGATTCAGTCACATGATGCGGTCAATTTGCTGCAAGGCGAATTTTCGCGGACCACGGATTATGGTGCACGCTGGCGCCAGTGGCGCATGCCCGCCGCGCTCGCCGCAGCATTGCTGCTGATTCACTTGACCGCTCAAGCCTTGCAGCTGCGCCATGCCAAGCATGAATCCGCCGCGCTCGATGGCGAGATCTCGCAAGTATTCACATCCGCCATGCCGGGCGATGCGATCGCCAATCCGCGCCGTCAAATGCAAGCTCGGCTCGACAAAATCCGCAAGTCCGGCGGCGGCCCGCAATATTTTCTTCGTGCGCTGCAGACCTTGAGCGGTGCCATCGCGGTAACTCCAAAGACCACGATCAACGCCTTGAGCTATCGTGATAATGCGCTGGACATGACGGTGAACGCACCCAGTCTTGGGGCGCTCTCCCAGCTAACCCAATTCGTCGGCAAGGAAGGTATGGCCGCCGAGATTCAATCTTCGAATCCTGTGGCCGCGGGTGTCGAGGCGCATTTGCATATTCGCTCCGACGCCGCAAAGGCGAAGCGATGAACAAACTTCGAGCTTGGTACGCAAGCCTCGAGCCGCGCGAACAGCGAGTGGTCAGTATCGGCTCGGTTGTCTTAGGACTCATGATTCTCGTCGGCGCAATTCTTCTGCCGCTCGAGTCGGCCGTTTCAAGCTCTGTTCGGGGCATTGAAACGAGGCGCGAGGATTTAGCGTGGATGCGCGTAAATGCATCTGAGGTTCGAGCCTTGGGTAGTCAGCTCCCGGCCGACACCGGCGAAGCTCCGGTTGTGGTCGTGGACCGAGTAGGCCGCGAAGCAGGACTGGCGAGCGCACTGCGCGGTACGCAGCCCAGCTCCACCGGCGGTGTGCGCGTGCAAGTGGAAGGCGCCCCCTTCGATGCCATGGTCACGTGGCTCGACACCCTGGACCGTCGCAACGGTCTTGCGATCGAATCGATCACGGTGGATCGCACGCCGGCGCCGGGAATGGTCAATGCCAGCATCTCGTTCACCGCGCCCCGACATTAAGCCGCAAAATCAGGCCGGGCCACGAAAGGCCGGGCCGCGCAACACCGGTCCACGTCAGGCCGGGCCACGGGTGTCCGATCCGCGCAGTGTCAGGTGGTGGCCGCTGCTGCTGTTAGCGGCGGTGATTCTGGCAGCGGCGGCCGTCTTTGTTCTACCCGCTTCCATGATCAGCCGCTTCCTGCCCGCGCCCGTGCATGCCGAAGATTTCTCCGGCAGCCTCGTGCACGGCGCTGCGGGAAGGCTCAGCGTCCAGGCACGCGATGCCGGGGCCATCGAATGGCAGCTCCATCCGCTTTCGCTCTTGCGCTTGGCAGTGGTTGCGGACATTCATTGGGTAAAGGTGGGCTTCCTCATCGACGGTACTGTTCATCTGGGTCGGGATGGCGTTGCGGTCCATAACCTCACAGGGGGCGGGCCCATCGAAGATCTCCGCGACCTCGGGTTGGCGGCCGGCTGGCGAGGCACAGCCAATGTTCGCTTGGCGGAGATCCAAAGCAACTTTACGAAACTGGAGTCCGCGGTCGGGACGATCGAAGTGAGCAATCTTTCGGCCGCGGACATTGCCGAGGGCGCGGATCTGGGCGGTTTCGTCCTGCAGCTGCTTAGGGGAGCCGTCGCCGCCGACGGCACGATCACAGCCCAACTCAATGACACAGGCGGACCGGTGGAGGCCCAGGCGCTGATACGATTGTCTCCGGCATCACGCACCGGCATGTTCTCCGGCACGCTGAGAGAACGCCCTGAAGCCTCCCCGGCCCTGCGAAATCAGTTAGGCAGCCTGTCGCAATTGCGTCCTCGCGACGCCTCCGGCCGACTTCCCGTTGAACTCGAATTCACGTATTAGGAAAGCGCTCCCAGGAGCCTAACCTGCAACGAAGATATTCAGCTTATTACCGTCCAAGTCACGAAAATACCCCGCGTAAAAATTCTCCGAACGTTTCCCCGGCGCGCCCTCATCTTTGGCGCCTAGTTGCAGCGCCTTGCGATGCAGGGCCTGAACTTTTGCCTCGCTGTCGACGGCCAGCGCAACCATTACGCCGTTGCCGACAGTGGCCGGATTCTTGTCGAAGGGCTTGGTCACCCCCAGTCCCGGTAAATCGGGTTTCACCGACCAGGCAACAAACTCGTCGCTTTCCATCATGCGTTTGGCGCCGATTTCCTGCAGCAATGCATCGTAGAAGGCTGCTGCACGATTCAGATCATTGGTTCCCAGTGTTACGTATCCGATCATTGGCGTTCTCCTTTTATGCGGGATACTGTTTATATATCCAGTTATCGGATCAGTCAACTGCCGGGGTCCATTCCCGCCAAGCTCGCATGAGCGGGAAATACAGACCGACACGTACGGGTTCGGGTCCCAAGAGGCGCGCGAGGCGCGCGTAGCGCTCGAGCTGCGGACTGTAGCGTTCCACTTCGCGGTCGAGGAACGGCTCGAGGCCGCCACCCTGATGCTGGCTGGTCTTGTAATCGATCACCCACCGAATGCCGGCGTCGATAAAGCTGCGATCGAATACCGCCCGCGCAAGCTCGCCGCGTGCGAGTCCGGAAACCGCATGCTCGCGCAGGTCATCGCGATATCCGGATTTCAGTATCCATCGTCCGCGCGGATCTCGATGCACGCCCAGCAAGGCCTCCATAACCCGTGCGGTCGCGTGGGTCAATCGATCTGCCGGTACCCCATGCAGCGCTAGCCACCGTTTGAAATGGGCTTCCCGAGCGCGAATGGCCAACTCGTCGGTGCGCTCTAAATCCATGGCGTGAAGTTCGGCGTGCACCAGGTTGCCGACCCGGCGTGCCGTTTCGCCCGCCCAATCGAACACGGGTGTTTCATCCCTCGAAAGCAGTTCAGCGGCCGCCTCCGCCAAGACCACTGTCGAGGAGGGATTGTTCAAACGCTCATAGGGGACGCGCCGCAGGGGTCCGCCACGAGGTGCGCCGTCCGTTTGCACCGATTTCACCGGCCCCGTATCGGCGGCCTGCAACACGAAGTCGGCACGCGACACGGGCCACAGGACGCCAAGCAAGCTGCCGGCGCGCGGTCGCCATTCTCGCGTGGGTACGGGGTCGGTTGCCTCGCCATCGTCGGGGTGGCCCACCAAGGCAGTCAACCGCAGCTGCCATTTTGCTCTCGTGCAGGCGACATAGAGCAGACGCTGCGCTTCGAGGATGGCCGCATCGCGCCGCTGGCAACGTAGAAATTCGAACAGCAGGTCGCTTTGCGTACCGACGGGCGGTCGCGCCGCCATCACCATACCGTCGCGTTCCGCCCGTGCGAATTGATGGGACAACAGGAGTTGATCGCGATTTGGCGGCACCGGCCGATCAAGCCCGGGCAGGACCACCATGTCGAACTCCAGCCCCTTAGCCTTGTGGATGGTCATGATTTCGACGCCGCTCGAACCGCCATCGTCGGCGAATAGGTCGGCAAATCTTTGCGGCAAGTCCGCCGCATCGGGCATGCCGCTTTCCTCCAGGCTGCTCAGGCGCGAAAATGCGGCGCCGGCAAGCTCGAATTCTTGCGCCGACGAGGCGCAGCCGGGCCCCATTAGCCCGAGCCAGGTTCTCTCAACCCATCTTGCCGCCGAGCTCTCGTTGCGCAAACGAAATGCGGCGTTCAATACCACGCGCAGGCGTTCACAGCGCGCGCGCCCATCCTCGCTGAGCGAGAGCATGAGGGGCTCGTCGCGTAACGAGTCCCACACTATGGGCCGCGCACGCCCAATCAATAAAAGATCGGCCAAACAGAGCCCGGCCCACGGCGCACGGAGCAACGCGAGCCAAGCGATGCGATCGCCGAAATGCAGCAGCGCGCGTGTCAACATGATGATGTCGCGCACGATGCCTCGATCCTGCAATGGTTCGATGTCCACGGCACGGAAGGCAATGTCTTGCGCCCGCAACGCGGCCGCAATCTCCCGCGCGTGAGTCTTTGCGCGTACCAGCACGGCAATCCGCCATTCAGGATGCCGCGCGACCTCGCGCGCAATCATATCGGCGATTGCTTTGGATTCCGCGGCCCGACTGGCAAACCCTAGGCATTCGACCGCGTTCCCGCCGCCTTCTGAAACCGTCACGGCCGCCTCGCTGGCACGGAAAGCAATGGCGCCGCGATTGCGATCGTCGAATCGCGGCATGAGTTCTGCAAAGCAGCGATTGATCCAATTTACCAAGTCGGGTGAGGAGCGGAAATTGCTGCGCAACCGCTTCACATCGAACTGAACTTGGCCAATTCCCTCCTCTGCCAAGTCGAGGAATGCGCGCACTTCGGCTTGGCGGAATCCGTAAATGGACTGCATGGGATCGCCGACGCAAAAGATGCTGCGCCCATCCTCTTTCTGCCATCCGGCGCTCAGGAGCCGCAGCAACTCCAGTTGGGCGCTCGAGGTGTCCTGGAATTCATCGACCAGAATGTGCTGCAAGCGGTAATCGAGCCGCAGGCCGAGATCGGTCGGCGCTTCTGCCTTGCCGAGTGCGCGCAGCGCGGCCAAAGATACGGCCGCAAAATCGACCGCTCCTCGCTCGCGAAACACGCCGTCTAATTCAGCCGCGGCTAACACCAGCACCTGCGCGATCTCACGCACCCGGCCCCAGGCCTCGTCGTTATAAGCAGGATCGGGCAGCGTGCGCAATTCCACCAGCATCTCGAGCGCGCGGGGCTCGCGATCGAATTCCTCCAACAGCTGCATCATCGCCGCCTTGTCGGGACAGCCTTGTG
>JAQGOD010000066.1 GCA_028293775.1 Gammaproteobacteria bacterium | reverse complement strand
GCTCAATCCTCATCAGTCACCGTCGTGCCTAAGCCGGCCTCGATTCGGGGCATTTTCCTTCAAGGATTTTTCACAAATGTCTTGAACCCCAAGGTCGCGCTGTTTTTCGTGGCGTTCCTTCCCCAATTTGTGGGAGCGGACGCGAGCTCCAAGCCGCTGGCATTTCTCTTTCTTGGCGTGGTATTCGATTTCAACGGCACGCTCTGGAATCTCATGGTCGCCTGGTCGGCCGCACGCCTCAGTACCAAGCTTGCGCCGAGCGCCGCCTTCAGACGATGGTTCAATCGTTGCGTGGGAACCGTCTTTGTCTTCATCGGAATTCGGCTGGCGCTAACTCATGAACACTAATGTTGTGCCCGCAACGCCGCTTTTTAAAAAACTCAACCTCGGCGTTCATCGGGAAATCGCCGTGTTCGACGCGCCAGATTCCTTCGAATCGGAATTAAAGCGGCTCAAGGGAGTTGAAATAGCCCGCAATCCTAGCAAGCCAAAGACGATCAAGTTCGGCCTGGCGTTCGCGATGACTCAGGCGCAGCTGGATCGCGTTTCCAAGATCCTTGCATCCGCCGCCGAGGGTGATGCGGTGTTGTGGCTTGCTTACCCGAAGGGAACCTCCAAGCGCTATCGCTGCGAATTCAACCGCGATTCCGGTTGGAGCGTGCTTCAAGCGGCTGGCTTCGATACAGTTCGTCAGGTCGCAATCGATGAGGATTGGTCGGCGTTGCGCTTCAGGCGCGCGCAGTACGTGAAATCCGCTGCGAGCACTGGAACTCGATCAAAACCCAAAAAATGACCGGCCCTGAGATTACCGCCAAGCGAGCGAAGCAGATCTTGGATCTGTTAAGCAAGATCTGCCTTTCGCTGCCCGAGGCGCAGCGCCGCGATAGGAACGATCACGCCGACTTTCGCGTCCGCGACAAAGTATTCGCCTATTTTCTGAACGATCATCACGGGGACCGCATCGTTTCAGTGTGCTGCAAGTCAGAACTCGGGGAGAACGTCGATCGTGCCTCACGAGAACCTGAGCGCTTTTATCTTCCCGCGTACATCGGTCCGAGAGGCTGGTTTGGCCTAAGGCTCGACGGTGAGGCAATTGACTGGGCGGAAGTCCGAAATCTGGTGGAAATAAGCTACAGACCGGCAGCGCCAAAGAGCTTGTTGAAAAAAAGAGAGGCGAGCGGAGGAAAATGAGTCCAATCGAGATCTCGACTGACAACAGCCGGCTCGATGCGGCCATGATCCACTCCTTCCTTGCCGACCATTCCTATTGGGTCCCCGGCATATCGCGATCGAGCGTAGAAAAATGCATCAAGCACTCTTTGTGCTTCGGCGTCTATGCCGACAACCGCCAAATTGCCTTCGCACGGGTGGTAACCGATTACGTTCGCTATGCACACTTGCTGGACGTGTTCGTCCTGCCGGAGTTTCGCGGCCGGGGCATCAGCAAACAATTAATGAGCGAAATCCTTTCGCATCCCGAGCTGCGTACCATTATTAGATTCACCTTAGGTACCCAGGACGCGCACGGCCTTTATGCCCAGTATGGGTTCACCTCCCCCGCCAATCCCGAGAGACAGATGGAACTGCTGCGCCCGCAAGGCCTCGCGCCGGATCCCGATCACGCTCAACACCGAATGTGATAAAGTTGCACGAGCAATTGAGGAGGGGTACCACGTGAAAACCTTGCTCTTATGGTGTGTTTTATTGGTGCTGTGCTGGCCGGTGGCGATTCTTGCCATCATCCTCTGGCCCTTCGTGTGGCTCCTGTCATTGCCGTTTCGCGCGGTCGCCCTTTCGTTCGATGCGATCTTCGCGCTGGTGCGGGCAATTCTGTTCCTGCCCGCGCGCATTCTTGGGTACCGCGCGCCAGCCCGTCGATCGTTCTAGCCTCCAGGCCGGGAGTATGCGGTGAATCACCGATGATCTCGGCCCGAGAAGCGCTTGCTCTGTTGCGGGCCGGAAACCACCGCTTCGTCTCCCAAGTCACGAGTCGCGATACCTTCGAAAGCCGTGCGCGTCGACTGGAACTCGCCGCAGGGCAGGAGCCCTTTGCCGCCATTCTGGGGTGCTCCGACTCGCGCGTTCCGGTGGAAATCGTCTTTGACCAAGGATTGGGCGATCTGTTCGTCATTCGCGTGGCCGGCAACATCGTTGCCCCCTCGCTCATCGGCAGCGTCGAATTCGCAGCTGAACAATTCGGCACCCGCCTGGTCGTCGTGCTCGGCCATTCCCGCTGCGGGGCAATCGAAGCCACCCTGGAGCAGCTTCAGCGGCCGGTGGAGAATCAATCTCGGAATCTGCATTCCATCGTCGATTTCATCAGGCCCGGGATCGAGGGATTGCTGGCGACCGATCTTAAGAATGATTACGATGCCTTAGTCCACGAAGCCTGCCGCGCCAACATCCGGGCGTCGGTGAATCACCTGCGGCACGGATCCGACATCATCGAAAATCTGATCCAGAATGCGGGGCTGATGGTCGTCGGCGCCGAATATTCTTTGGAAACAGGCGTCGTCGATTTCTTCGACAATTTGCCGGCCGACGCAAGCGGCCGCCATCAGGTTCTTCGCGTGTGAAAGGGACTCTCAGACATAGCCCCGCCAATGAAATCACCGAAGAGTCGCGATGTGTATAGCGATCGGATGCATCGGGTAACCGAATACATCGATCAACATATCGATCAGTTTTTGGACCTCGACACCCTGGCTCAGGTGGCGCATTTCTCCCCGTTTCACTTCCATCGACTATTCTCGGCCTACATGGGAGAGACGCTCGGCGGTTATATGCGCCGCAGAAGATGCGAAATTGCGGCGACTCGTTTACTGGCGCAACCCCAGCTTGCGGTACTCAAAGTCGCGTTGGACGTAGGCTTTGGGTCGGCGGAAGCGTTTACGCGCGCATTCAATGCAAGGTTTGGCTGCTCCCCCACAACTTGGCGCCTACAGCACACCGGCGCTAACGCCAATGCCGATCCAGCGGATAGCAATCCCAGTCAGGCGAATAGCAAGGCAAGTGAGGGTCTTAGCAAGCCCGATCAGTCTCTCCGCGAGACGTCAGGAAATAATGGTGCCCCGAAACACTCTAACTTCGAGGCGTCCATGAAAGTCGAAATCATCGAGCGCAAGCCCACTGCCATTGCGTACCTCAGGCACGTTGGACCCTATGGCGCCGCATTGAGCGGATTTTGGCAAACAGAAGTTTACCCCTGGATGGTGTCGAGCGGACTGCTAGGGCAACCCCGGTATGGGATCAGCCATGATGACCCCCTCATCACCGCACCTGAACAATGCCGATACGACGCCGGCTGTGAAATACCGCCGAATTTCATCGCCTTCAGCAATGCACACAAGAGCCTCATCCCCGGTGGACAATATGCTGCGCTCAACTTCCAGGGCGTCGTCAGCGAGTTTGGAACCGCGTGGAATTCGCTGCTACGCGATTGGCTTCCTAACAGCGGGCTGCAACTCGACAATCGACCGATGTTCGAATATTACCCTGCGGGAT
>JAQGOD010000058.1 GCA_028293775.1 Gammaproteobacteria bacterium | reverse complement strand
GCTGGTCTCGGTAATCGAGCACCCGCGTCCGTTTGTGCGGACAAAATCTTTTTTCGGACCCTGCCGCCGGCGGCGCGGTACGGACGAATATCGCGGACCGGAACGGCGGGCATCCGCTGCAACGTCCATCCAGGAGATGTAGGACGATATGGCCAGGGAACAGCCGATTGAACTTTTCATGCCGCCCAATATCCTCAAGGCGAAGGTCGGCGGAAATTTTGCCGGGATCGATATGGCGGCGATGCGACGCGCCGAAGCGGCGCTCGACATCCTCAAGACAAATTACGCCGAATATGTCGGCACCGATGTGCAGCATCTCGAAGACAGTCGCGACCGCTTCGCTGCTCAACCCGACAAGACCCAACTCGACGGGTTGTATCGTGCCAGCCATGACATTCGCGGTCAGGCCGCGACCTTCGGCTATCCTCTGGTGGCGCGAGTCGCAACCTCGCTTTGCCACCTGATCGAGGCTACCAAACTTCCCAGTGCCCTGCCGCTAGCGTTGGTCGACGCGCATGTTTCGACCATCCGCGTGATTTTCCGCGACAAGATCAAGGACGGCGCCAATCAGGTCGCCGAAGAGCTCAGTTGCGAGCTCGAAGGTCAGGTGCGCGCCGCCATAAGCGTCTGAGATGGCTACATCGCCTCGCGCATGCTGGCGGACGTCTGTTCGTATCCGGCATCTTCGCGGATGCGCAGGATCTGGCCATCTGGCCCGTTTTCGACCCATGGCGTTACGGTCAAAGGCGGCGCCTGACGCGCGGCGCTCATCGCCTGTGCCACCGTCGAGGATGCTGCCAGCTTCATCAGATTGAGCTTGGTCGGAAAAATCACGTTCCAGGTCTTGCGGTCCGAGATCGCGCCATGGGGCGTGATCCAGACGGAGTCCACCGATTCGCGCCCGTCATGACTGCCTGCATGGCCGACCGGCGAGGGCGCGATGAAGAAATGGGTGTCGAAGCGCTTAGGCAGATTCTCCGGCGTGATCCAATGGGCGAAATGGACCAGTTGGTCGAGCGCCAGCCGCAGCTTCTCCTTCTGCAGCAGTTCGAGCAATCCGATTTCGCTCTTCTCCAGCGCATGCCGGTAGAAGTCCAGATCGGCCAGCCGCTCCGCGGTAATGAAATTGCCGCTGACCGCGTCGCGCGCGACCAGGATGCCGGATTCCTCGAAGGCCTCGCGGATGGCGGCAGCCGCCAGGGCGCGCATCGTTTCTGACCAATTCTCGCCGCCATCGCTGCAGGCGCTTAAACCGGCATCGCTGTCACCCGCTTCCATCTTGCCGCCGGGAAAGACCAGCGCACCAGAAACGAAGTCGATCTGGTGATGGCGCTTGACCATGAACACTTCGAGGCCGGCGGGCGCATCGCGCACCAGAAGAATGGTCGCGGCCGGCCGTGCGATCACGGCCTTCTTGTCATTGTCTGGCATGAATCCTCGCCTGATTTTGGCGAAGTGTAACGCGCCGTTGCATGCGTCTCCAAGGCTTTAAGGCTTACCCATGGGAAGCCACACCCATCGAGGAGAGCATCTCCATCACGCCTGGCGTCAGCAGGAAGGGCTGGGTCATGAGTGGACCATTGTCGTCATCGGCGCTGCTCTGGCTGAAATGCGGCCGCCAGTTCATCACGCTCGACAGCAGGGACGTCGTGTCGCTCTGTGGCACGGCAACGAACTGGCTGAAGGTCGATGGCGCGGACTTTTCCGGCTGATGCGACACGGCGCTGCCATCACCAGTCGGCTGCTTCAGCGCCCAATCATAGACCTCGCGCACGGTCTTGGCGCTGCCATCGGCGTGGTAGAAGACGTTACGGTTGGCGCCGGCAGCCTGGGGGAAACTATTGGCCGCAATCGCGTCCGGCTTGGCTTCCTTCATCTGGATCAGTTTGCAGGCGGCTGCGGGGCCGAGGAAATGGGCGGCATACAGCTCGCCATTGCAGACGCCGCGTCCCAGCGAGTTCTCCAAAGAACTGCGGGTCTGGTTGGCGAACTCGCCGGCCATCAGCGAGGCGATCTTGGGGTCGTTCCGGAGGGCAAGAATTGCCGAGCGATCGGCGGCATTGGCGACCTGAAAATGCCCATCCGAGGTCTGGCTGATCGCATTGGCGAAGCTCGTGAGGCCGTATTTGGCCCCGTTCTGTTTGACCAGTCCCAGCCAGGTCTGGCCGACGAACTGGAACAGCCCCGACGCGGACGAAGTACTTGATTGTGCTTGCGGTTTCAGGCTGCTCTCGCGCATGGCGGTGCCGAGCAGGTAGTGAAAATCCGAGCCCGTGGCGGCGCTGGCCTGCTTCAGGGCGGCGATGACATCGGTGCGATCGCTCGCGGAATGGATGGCTTCTGCCAACATGGTGCGGTTCTCCTGTCATGACAGGAGCAATCGCCATGCCAAGCCTGGGGATGGAACCGCACCGTGCTTGACCACAATATAGTTTCATATGAAACTATCCCTCGAAATTCGCGCGGGACACGCCATGGAAAATCTCTGGGACAACCCGGTCGGGACGGCCGGTTTTGAATTCGTCGAATATACCGCCCCCGATGTGCAGCAGCTGCGCTCCTTTTTCGAGCAGATGGGCTTTCGCGCCGTCGGCAAGCACCGCGCCAAGGATGTGACGCTTTACCGCCAGGGCGAGACCAATTTCATCGTCAATGCTGAGCCGGACAGCCATGGCAGCCGCTTTGCCAAGGCGCATGGGCCGAGCGCCTGTGCCATGGCGTTCCGCGTCAAGGACGCGGCCTTTGCCTATAAGAAACTTATCGAGCTTGGCGCCACCCCGTTCCAGAACCAGGTCGGACCGATGGAACTCAACATCCCGGCGATCGAGGGCATCGGCGGCAGTGTGATCTATCTGGTCGACCGCTTCGGGCCGCAACGCTCGATCTATGACGTCGATTTCGTGCCGACCGATCCGGACAAGGGCTTCGCCCATCAAGGCGCCGGCCTCACCTATATAGACCACGTCACTCACAATGTTTTTCGCGGCAATATGGATAAATGGGCGGGCTTTTATGAGAAATTCTTCAACTTCCGCGAAATCCGCTATTTCGATATCGAAGGCAAGCTGACCGGCCTCAAGAGCCGCGCCATGACCAGCCCGGACGGCAATATCCGCATCCCGATCAATGAAAGCTCCGACGACAAGTCGCAGATCGCGGAATACCTCAAGGACTATCAGGGTGAAGGCATCCAGCATATCGCGCTCGGAACCAACACGATTTACGACACCGTCGAGGCCCTGAAGGCCAAGGGCGTGCCGTTCCAGGATTCGCCGGATGCTTATTACGAACGTCTCGACAACCGCATCAAGGGTCATGGCGAGGATGTCGAACGCCTGAAGCGCAACCGCATCCTGCTGGATGGCGCAATCGACGACACTGGTCTGTTGCTGCAGATATTCACGCAGAACTCGATCGGCCCGATCTTCTTCGAGATCATTCAACGCAAGGGCAATGAGGGCTTCGGCGAGGGCAATTTCAAGGCGCTGTTCGAAAGCATCGAACTCGATCAGATCCGCCGCGGCGGGCTGCAGGACACTTCGGCATGAAAAACTGGATCGAATTCCCCCGCATCGAAGGCG
>JAQGOD010000053.1 GCA_028293775.1 Gammaproteobacteria bacterium | reverse complement strand
TAGAAGCCGGTGGCCGCCACCGCTCCGGTCAGGATGGGCAACAAGCCGTTGGGAGCGAAGCCGCCGCGCTTCGTGAGATTAGCGATGCTCGGTGCGACGCCTGGCCACAAACCGGATACGTAAACGCCCGCGAGAACCAAGAAAAGTACAATCGCCGTAACTTTGATGGAGGCGAACCAGAACTCGAATTCGCCGAACGATCGCACCGTGATCAGATTGGTGATCGTCAGGCACAAGAGGAGGGTGAGACTGACCAGCCACGGCGGCAGGCCCGGCAGCCAAAAGTGCACCAGCCCGGCGCCGGCAACGGCTTCAAGTGCGACGACAATGACCCAAAAATACCAGTACATCCAACCGGTCAAAAATCCCGCGAGCGCACTGACGGCCGGCCGGTCTTTCCATGCGAGACGGGCGTACTCGTAGAATGAGCCCACCGCGGGCTGCGCAACCGCCATTTCGCCCAGCATGCGCATCACCAAAACGATGAGAAGGCCGGTGATCGCAAAGGAAACCACCGCCGCCGGCCCCGCCGCCTTGATGACCACTCCGCTGCCGACGAACAGACCCGCGCCGATAACGCCGCCGAAGGCAATCATGATCATGTGCCTTTGCTTCAGCGTATGGCGAAGAGAGCGCGAATCACCGGGAGCACTGTCGGAGCTTGTGTTCAAGTCACCCGTAGCGGCGAACTCCCATTTCGCGCAGCGTGTCGGCGATGGCGCCTACTGCTTTGCGCAATGTGTCAGGGCCGATTGCACCTATACAGCCGACGCGAAACGTATCCACGGTAGTTAATTTGCCCGGGTACAAAATGAAGCCGCGTTCCCTGACTCGCCGATAGAACTGAGCGAACTCGTACTTCGGATCGGGCGGGGAGTGGAATGTGACGATGATAGGCGCCTGCAACGCGTCGGGCAGGAAGGTTTTGAAGCCCAATGCCCGCATGCCGTCGACCAGCACCCGGCAGTTCTCGGTGTAGCGCGCCAAGCGAGCGGGCTGCCCGCCCTGTGCGAGAAACTGATCAATGGCGGAGCGCAGGGCGGCGACGACATGCGTGGGCGGTGTGAAACGCCACTGACCGGTCTTTTGCATGTATTGCCACTGATCGACCAAGTCCATGACCAGCGATGCGCTATTGGCCGCCGAGTTCTCTAATGTCGCGCGGCGCGCGATCACCACCCCCATGCCAGGAACTCCCTCGAGACATTTTCCGGACGCGGTGATCAATCCCTCAAAGCTTAAAGTTCGGGCATCGATGGGTACGGCGCCGAAGGAACTCATGGCATCGATGATCAGGCGGCGGCCCCGATTCGCGACGGCAACCGCGATGGCCGGCAAAGGGTTCAAAATACCCGTACCCGTTTCGCAGTGCACTTGAGCCACATGCGTGATGGACGGATCCGCCGCCAGCGCCGCGTCGATACGTGCCGCATCAGCGGGTTCCTGCTCTTCATGAGGAAGAAGAATAGATTCACGGCCTAAGTACTTGAGAATTCTGGCGATGCGCTTGCAGTACGCGCCATTATCCGGGACCAATACCTTGCCGTTTCGGGGAACGAGCGTGCCAAGTGCCGCCTCGACCGCGAAGGTACCGCTGCCTTGGAGCGGGACGCAAACGTGATCGGCCTCGGCATGCAGTATGGCAACCAAATCACGACAGACCGATGCGGTCATGGCGTTGAAGCCGCTGTCCCACGATCCCCAATCCGAGAGCATCGCGGTTTTAGTCTCTATCGATGTGGTCAAGGGACCGGGCGTCAGCAATATCGGGTCTGTCATCGTGGGCAGTGTACCTTGCTAATCCCGATACCGTTCCAGCGCATCTCCCAGCGCGTCGCGGAGCGGTGCGAGCCAGGGTTCGAAGTTCTTCCACTGATCGAGCCCGTCGCGGAAAATGGGTTGCCGGACCTGCTCCGAGCTGGCCGTGCGCACGCTGCGCTCGGTCTTGTGAAAATCCAGACATGCGGACTCGAATTCAAGTCCGCAGAAATCGAGAAGCTTGCGGACATTGGGTTCGAGATCATCGACGATGTCCTCGTGATCGATCCTGAGAATCCGCCCGGGAAGCACGACGGTCCAGTGCCGCATCAGCTCCAGGTAGGTTCGATAATAGCGAGCGATGTCCTCGATGCTGTAAGTGAACTCCTGGCCGGATGCAAATAGTTGCTTGAAGTTACTGAAACAGCAAGCCATGGGCTCGCGCCTTGCGTCGATGATCTTGGCATTCGGCAGTATCAGATGAATGAGCCCGATGTGCCTGAAGTTGTTCGGCATCTTGTCGATGAAGAACGGCCTACCGGTGCGATAAACGCGCGTATCGCTGAGGTACTTCTCGCCCAAACGAAGAAAGTCCTCCGGGAGCAGGTCCTGAAGCACTCGCGGATAGCGCGCAGCCGTCTGGTCAGACTCGTCACGTCCTTGCAATTCATGGACGATTCTTTGGATATCCGCAAGTTCGTGCGTGCCTTCGACTCGCGAATGAGAGGCCAGGATTTGTTCGAGCAGCGTGGATCCAGAGCGCGGCAAGCCCACGATGAATATGGGGTCCGGGCTGTTTGAGCCCACGCCTTCACGGCGCGCAAACAGTTCGCTCGTGCAGGTCGCGATTTGCATTTGCGTGTTGCGCTCGATGATTTCAGGCCGATAGCGGCTTTCGGCACGCTTGAGTTGATTTCCGCGCTCGTAATATCGGTAAGATTCTTCGTAGTCGCCCAGGTCCTCGAGGGCTTTGCCGAGGGCGAAGCACAGATGGTAGCGATCGACCAGCGAGGTGCTCGGCTGCGCCTCTTGAGCGCGCATGCGCGCGAGCTCATCATCCGCAAATCGATAGGTCTTGAGATTGGCGAGGCTCCAATAGGCATCCCCGTAGTTCGGTCGGGCGGCGCTGGCCGCGCGATAGGCTTCGATCGACTCCCCGCGCCTTCCCAAAGTCTTCAGCGAGTGGGCTATCGATAAGTGAAGCTCAGCCGCCTGCGGCGCTCCGCTGAGAAGCTGCCGATACAGCGCCAGCGCCTTCTCGTTGGCTCCGATGCCGACGCATGCAGTGGCGAAAAGAGTCTTGAATTGGCGATTCTCCGGTTCCAGCGCCAACAGCTTCTCGAGTTCCTCGATGGCTCGACTGTGCTTATGCCGATCCAGCAGCACCCGCGCGTACTCGAATCGCGCAATTGTGTAGCCGGGGGCAAGCTCCAAGACCGCTTCCAAGAGAATTTCCGCATCATCCAGCACATCGTGCGCGATGCCGATGCGCGCGAGCAGCCGCATGGCCTCGACGTGGTTTCCGTGTTTCAGCAAAAATGCTCGAATGATGGCTTCGGCCGGGACTAAATCGCCATCCAAGAAAAACGCAGTCGCAGACACCACATCGGTGGGCAGATTCTTCAAGGTGGCGACGTGATCGGCCGCCATCTGGGCATTTTCCCGATTGCCCTTCATGCGGTACAGGCTCTCGAGCATGCCCCAGCTGGCCGGTAGCGCCAGATTGATGTTCACGGCCGCAAGAAATGCCTCGATCGCCCGCGTTGCGTCTCGCAAGGCCACGTAGCAATGACCGCGCTCCTGGTGCAAACGGCTGAAACGCGGATGATGCCGCTCGAGGCGATCTAGGGTAGCGAGCGCCGCGGGAATTTGGTTGAGATAACGGTGGCTGACGGCCGCCATGTAGAGGACGTCGCGATTCTCAGGGACCCGCAAGGCGAGCGCGTCAGCCGCCGTGAGGGCGTCGGCGTATCTACTCTGCTCGAGGAGTCCGCGAATTCGCAGCACCTCCGCCTCGACCGGCGAAGTCGGGTTGGCGGCTGATTGCGGATCGGCCATCATGCGCAAGATTCCAACTCGGTAAGGCTGCGCAACGGACCTAAGAAGGATTCGTAGTGGCGCCAGCGTCCGACGGATGACTTTGTAATCCTCTGACGTACCTGCCAGTTGCTGGCGGTGACGACGGTACGCTCGGTCTGATGGAAATCAAGGCAGCGCGGGTCCCACGGCAGACCGACGAATTGCACGATTTTTCGGATCCACGGCTCGGGTTCTTGCACCAACTCCTCGTACGGCACGTCCAAGATCGCGCCTTCGCTCAAGGTCGATCGCCAGTGCCGCATTAGGCGGTAATACTGGGTGAAGTAATGCGCGATGTCTTCCAAGTCGTTGGCGTAAGTGTGCGTGTTGGAGAAAATCTGGAAGTAAATGGACAAACCGGTATCAAGCGGATTCCTCTGCATGTGAATGATGCGAGCATTGGGAAAGGCGGCATGGATCATTCCCAAATTCATGAAGTTCGCCGGCATTTTGTCGATCGTGCGGGAAGCGTCTGCCGACAAGCTCGCCAGAAAGCTGAGGTAATTGTCCGCGGCCGCGCGTATTGCGCCGCCGTCTTGGGCGCCGCGCGCCGCCAGCGATTCGTACCGCGCGCACGCGCTGTACCAGAAGCGCAGCTCGCCGCAACCGAAGGCGGCTGGATGCGAGGCGAGAATCTGCTCGGTCAACGTGGTGCCGGAACGCGGCATGCCGACAATGAAAACCGGACGGGTGGATTCGTTGCCCTGGCCACGCGCCCCGCGTAGCCAGTCTTGGGTATACAAGGCCGTGATCTGTTCGACGCGACGAGTGACACGCTGGCGATCATGCTTGAGGCCGCTGCGCTTTTTCAACGCATTCGCCAGTCGGTAGCTGGCAAAGGCGTTGTCGAAATCCTGCACGTCATCGAAATATTTTCCGAGGGCGTAGCGCAGATTGATCTTCTGTCCAACGGCCAAGGATTGGCCGAGCAGCCTTTGCACCGCAGCGAGCCACGCCGCGTCCACGCCCATCTTGCGGTACCGAGCGAGACCCGCCCAGGCCTCCGGCAAATCCGGAGTGATGGAAATGGCACGCCGAAACAGCTGTTCCGCAGCGCTAAAGCGGCCGCGGTCGGCCTGAATTTCTCCCAGCAGCGCCAGCGCTTCGGCCGAGTCCCCGGCTAGACTCAAGGCTATGCGGCAACTGTCTTCCGCCTCGGCCACGCGGCCTACTTGGCGCAGCGCCTTGCTCAGGGCGATATGTGCGTCGGTGTAATCAGGTTTGAGTTCGATCGCCCGCGCATAACTTGCGACCGCCTCATCCAGTTGTCCTAAGTCGAACTGCGCATTGCCATTGAGA
>JAQGOD010000018.1 GCA_028293775.1 Gammaproteobacteria bacterium | reverse complement strand
CCACCCGCTCGGTCCGAGCCGGTATCGAATCGGATCCGCATCACGGTTCGGTGGTGCCGCCGATTTATTTGTCGACGAATTTTGCTTTCGAAAGTTATCGTCAACCTCGTAAATACGACTACACGCGTTCGGGCAACCCGACGCGTGATCTGCTCGCGGAGGCGCTCAGCGATCTCGAAGGCGGCGCCGGCGCGGTCGTGACCTGCACCGGCTTGGCGGCCGTGTCATTGATCCTGGCGGACTTACCCGCTGGGGCGCGCGTCGTGGCCCCGCACGACTGCTACGGCGGCACGTATCGCTTGCTGACTGCGCTGCATGCGAAGGGCAACCTGGCCGTTGATTTCGTCGACCAAGGCAATCTGCCCGAGCTTAGGAAGGCGCTCGAGGCGAAACCGAAACTGGTGTGGATCGAGACACCCAGCAATCCGTTGCTGCGGGTGGTGGATATTCGCGCGATCTGCGATGCATCCCATACGGCGGGCGCGTTGACGGCGGTGGACAACACCTTCTTGTCGCCGATCTGGCAGCGACCGCTGTCGCTGGGTGCGGATTTTGTGTTGCATTCGACCACGAAGTATCTGAATGGCCACAGCGATGTGGTGGGCGGCGCAGTCATCGCAGCAACGAAGGAATTGCATCAAAGCGTGGCGTGGTGGGCCAATGCCATGGGCGTCACCGGATCGCCATTCGACAGCTTTCTTACCCTGCGAGGTATCCGCAGTCTGCATGCGCGGATGAGGGTTCACGCCGAAAACGCCGCGCATGTCGTGCGGTTTCTAACCGATCATCCGCAGGTGCAGCGCGTTTACTATCCCGGACTCGCCGATAATCCGGGGCACGAGATCGCGTGCCGCCAACAAAGCAGCTTCGGTGCGATGCTGAGCTTCGAGCTCGCCGGCGGAGAAGCCGCCATTGGGGCCTTTCTATCGGGTCTGCAATGCTTCACGCTTGCCGAATCACTCGGCGGCGTTGAAAGTCTCATTGCCCACCCGGCCAGCATGACGCATGCGGGAATGGAGGAATCGGCGAGATCTCGGGCCGGAATCAGCGCCGCGCTGCTGCGGGTCTCGGTGGGTATCGAGGACCATGTGGATCTATTGGCGGATCTGGAAGCGGGTCTTACGCGCGCCGCTAAAGCGCAGCCAAAACCGCATCTGCGGCGGCACGCGTCGTAAGCGGCTTGGCGGCAGAGCAGATATCGGCGGTGAGTGCCCCGCCGGCGATCGCCTGGTTCACCGCTGCTTCAAGCGCTCTTGCTTCCGGCTCCAATTGCAGCGAATAGCGCAATAACATCGCAGCGCTAAGGATGGCAGCATAGGGGTTTGCGATTCCGCGGCCCGCGATGTCCGGCGCCGAACCGTGAATCGGCTCGAATAACCCGCCGCGCCCGCCGGCATTCAGCGAGGCGGACGGCAACAGTCCCAAGGACCCGGCAAGCATCGACGCTTCATCGGTGAGAATGTCGCCGAACATGTTTTCGGTCACGATCACATCGAAGGCGCGGGGGTTTTGCAACAGGTGCATGGCGGCCGAGTCCACCAACATATGCTCGAACGCCACGTCAGGAAATTCGCTGGGCAGAATACGGTTCACCGTCATGCGCCACAGGCGAGACGTCTCGAGCACGTTGGCTTTATCCACGGAGGTCAATTTTTTTCGGCGCGCCCGGGCCAGCGCGGCGGCAAGCCTCACCACGCGTTCTATCTCCGTGAGGCTGTAGCGGCACAGATCAGAAGCCTCGGTGGCGCTGCGGGTTTTCTCGCCGAAATAGATGCCGCCGGTAAGTTCGCGCACTACCATGATATCCACGCCGCGCAGCAATTCAGCCTTGATCGGCGAGGCGTCGAGCACCGCGGGATGAGGCACAACAGGACGCAGATTGGCGAACAGCCCCAATTCCTTGCGCAGCCGCAGTAAACCCTGTTCGGGCCGAACCGAGGCGCTCGGGTCGGACCACTTGGGACCCCCGACGGCACCCAACAGGACCGCATCGGCGCGCGTTGCCAGCGACAGCGTGGCCGGCGGCAGCGGATCACCGGTGGCATCAATGGCCGCGCCGCCGAGCAATGCAGATTCGAATACGAAGCGATGGGCGAAACGCGCGCCTATTTTCTCGAGGGCACGCACCGCCTCCGCGGTGACTTCGGCGCCGATGCCATCGCCGGCGAGTACGGCAATCAGGGCTTCCATCTAGGCGCGCGCCGCCTCGAAGCGTTCGATGTCGCGCAGCTTGCTGAGCAGATAGCCGAGTTCATCCACGCCGTTCAAGAGACAGTGGCGTGCAAACGGCTCGATCGGAAACGCCACCGAAGCGCCTGTCGGCAGTGTCAGTCGAAGGGATTCAAGATCGATGTCTACCTGTGCGCCGGGATGATGCAGCAACCATTGGGACGTCGGCTCATCCACGACCACGGGGAGCAAGCCATTGATCAGGGAATTGCCGCGGAATATGTCGGCAATTTCAGTGCTGATAACCGCCCGAAAGCCATAGTCCAGGAGCGCCCATGGCGCATGTTCGCGCGAAGACCCGCAGCCGAAATTTCGGCCCGCCACGAGAATTTCGGCGCCGCGGGCTTCGGGACGATTGAGCACGAAGTCCTCCTTCGGGGAGCCGTCCGACTGATAGCGCCAATCCGCAAACAGCTGCTTGCCCAGGCCCTCCTTGGTGGTCGTGGTCAAGAACCGAGCCGGGATAATCTGATCGGTATCGATGTCGCTCGAACCGATGACGACGGTTTTCGATGTGATGCGCCGGATCGGTTGCATCAGAGCAACTCACGCGGGTCCGCGATGCGGCCTTTGACTGCGCAGGCGGCGGCCGTCAGCGGACTGGCCAGCAAAGTTCGCGCGCCTTTTCCCTGACGACCCTCGAAATTGCGGTTGCTGGTGCTGACCGAATACTGCCCGGCGGCGACCGTGTCGCCATTCATGCCAAGACACATCGAGCAGCCGGACTCGCGCCAGTCGGCGCCGGCCGCCCTGAAAATGTCCGCCAGTCCTGCGGCCTCGGCCTGTTTTTTTATCTGCTGTGATCCTGGCACAATGAGCAGGTGCACCCCGGGTGCCACCTTGCGGCCTTTGAGTATCCGCGCAGCTGCCTGCAGATCATCCAGCCGTCCGTTGGTACAACTGCCGATGAAGACCACGTTCACAGGTTTGCCGAGCATGCCCTCGCCGCTGCGAAATCCCATGTAGCTCATCGCTTTGTCAAAAACCGCATCGCCTTGGCGCTCGGGAATTGCCGAGCCGATCGGCACCACCATGCCTGGATTGGTGCCGTAGGTGATCATCGGTTCGATGGCCGCGGCGTCGATATCCACTTGGGCGTCGAATTGCGCGCCAGGCTCAGTCGCGAACGTGCGCCAGCGAGCGACAGCCGCGTCCCAATCGGCTCCCTGAGGTACTCGCGGCCTACCGGCTAAGTACTCGAAGGTCACCTCATCGGGGCCGATCATGCCGGCACGCGCGCCGGCTTCTATCGACATGTTGCATACCGTCATGCGCTCTTCCATGGACATGGCGCGTACCGCCGAGCCCCGATACTCCAATACGCAACCGGTTCCCCCGGAGACGCCGATCTTGCCGATAATGCTCAAGATCAAGTCCTTCGCACTGACGCCCGGATGCAATTGCCCCTCGATGTTGAGCGCGAAAGTCTTGGGCTTGCGTTGCAGCAAGGTCTGTGTCGCAAGCACATAGCCGACTTCGCTGGTCCCGATACCGAAGGCGAGGGCGCCAAAGGCGCCATGGGTGCTGGTATGGCTGTCTCCGCAGACAATGGTCATTCCAGGCTGAGTACAGCCAAGCTCGGGACCGATAATGTGCACGATGCCGCGGCGCGCATCCTGCATGCCGAAAAGCTCGACGCCGAATTCCGCTGCATTTTGTTCTAGCTGCCGCACTTGGCGTGCGGCCGCATCGACTTTGATGGGCACGCGGCCGAACACTTGCTCACTCTGGGTGGGCGTTGAATGATCCATGGTCGCCAGGGTGCGATCCGGCCTGCGAACCTTGAGCCCCCGCGCCCTTAACATGCTAAATGCCTGCGGCGTGGTTACTTCATGCGCCAAGTGCAAATCAACATACAGCACCGCCGGCGTGTCGGGCGTTTCGGCCACGACCTCATGGGCACTCCAGAGCTTGTCGAATAACGTGCGCGCCGGCATGGTTTCTTCAGCTCTTGTCCGCTTCCAGCCACGGCATGCGTGCGCGCAGCTGAGCCCCAACCTTCTCGATGGAGTGGGTCAAATCCGCTTTCAACAGTTTCGAGTACTTGCGCCGCCCGCTCTTGTTCTCGGCGATCCACTGGCGTGCGAATTTCCCTTGCTGAATTTCGGTTAGGATCTTGCGCATTTCCTTTTTGGTGGCCTTGTTGACGACCCGCGGCCCACGGGTCAAATCGCCGTACTTGGCGGTCTCGCTGATAAAGCGGTGCATTTTGGTGATGCCGCCCTCGTGTAAGAGGTCCACGATCAGCTTTAGTTCATGCAGACACTCATAATACGCCACCGCAGGTTGATAACCTGCTTCCACCAAGGTCTCGTAGCCCTTGACCACTAGTTCCGTGGCGCCGCCGCACAGCACGGCTTGTTCGCCGAACAGATCGGTTTCGGTTTCCTCGGCAAAGGTCGTCTCGAGCACGCCGCCGCGTGTGCCGCCGATCCCATCGGCGTACGCCAAGGCCTTCGCCTTTGCGCGCTTGGAGGGATCTTGCGCGACCGCAATCAGACAAGGCACACCCCGGCCTTGCTGATACTGGCGCCTCACCAAATCCCCAGGTCCCTTAGGCGCGATCAGCACCACATCCAAATCCTTGCGTGGTTTGATCTGCTTGAAGTGGATGTTGAAACCGTGAGCGAAAAGCAACGTCGCACCTTTCTCAATCACGGTTTTCAATTCTGCATACAGCGGCTTTTGCGTCAAATCGGGGACCAGCATCGCCACGAGTTGCGCCCCGGCCACCGCCGAGCGCGGCTCGGAGACCCGCAATCCGTCTTTTTTCGCCTTGGTCCAACTATCGCCCTTGCGCACGCCGACCACCACGTCGAATCCGCTATCGCGCAGGTTAAGCGCATGCGCGCGTCCCTGGCTGCCATAGCCGAGAACCGCGATGCGCGCTCCTCGCAGCGCTTTCTTGTCGACGTCTTTTTGCGAATACAAACGCATTCTAAAATCTCCTGATCTTAAACAAACCCATGAAACGCGAGACCCCGCTTAAAGACGTTCGCGGCCTTAAGCGGGGTCTTGAAAATGACGCTTAAACATCTTTGTTAAACAGCATCAAATAGCACCACAGAATCTCTTATGATGCAAGGAATTCCAGGGCTATGCAGCGCTCGCGAGAAGTTTTCATGAATGTCGGTGAGCAAGTGTTTGTACCGTTATGGTTGCTTTACGAAGATGAGCTGGAAGCCTGGCGCACTGCGCAACCGCAGCCCGCGCGCCAATGGCTGCTCGAGCAAAACTTCAAAGCAGAGAAGCATCGGGTCGTACTCTTGCCGAGCTCCGAGGGCGGTCTCGCTGCGGCTGTCGGTGGCTTGGGCAAGCGCGCCGAGTTATCGCTTTGGCACGCGGCAGGCTTGGCCGAGCGATTACCGCCGCGTCGCTACCGGTTGATGCAGGACTTCAGCTCATCGGAGGCAACTCAATTGGCGCTCGGGTTTTCTTATGGTGCGTATCGTTTCGATCGCTACCGCCCATCGAAGAGCGAGGCTGCGAGCCTCGAGTGCCCGTCAAACGCGGATCCGGCCTTCGTTACCCGGGCCGCCGAGTCGCTGCGCATGGCGCGCGACTGGATCAATACGCCCGCCGGCGATTTTGGCCCGGCGCAATTGGCTGCTGCGGCGCGTCAGGTTGCCGAGCGTCACGGTGCAAAATTCAAGGAATGGGTTGGCGAGGAGCTGTTGTCGGAAAATTTCCCGGCCATTCACGCCGTGGGGCGTGCGAGCAGCGCCGCGCCGCGCTTCATCGAGCTTCGCTGGGCACCGTCAGGCGGCAACGCCTTACCGACCGTGATTCTGATCGGAAAGGGAGTCTGTTTCGACAGCGGCGGTCTGGATATCAAGGCCGCCGCCGGCATGGCGCTCATGAAAAAAGACATGGGCGGCGCGGCCATTGCCTTGTCCCTCGCGCACATGCTCATGAGCGCGAGGCTTCGGGCCCAACTGCGCGTGCTGCTGCCGGCAGTTGAAAATGCCATCAGCGGCAATGCATACCGCCCCGGCGATGTGCTCTCTACGCGCAAAGGTCTCACCGTCGAAGTGGGCAACACGGATGCCGAAGGCC
>JAQGOD010000007.1 GCA_028293775.1 Gammaproteobacteria bacterium | reverse complement strand
GATTCGTCGATGTCGCCATCGGCATTGACGAAAATCTGCTCTATGAGCGGCAGGGTTTTGAGCGCTTCCGAACCGCAGGCTGAAGGGTCGGTGGGTAGCTTGCGGAAACCCGCGACTTTGAGCTTCTCGAGTTGCAGCTGCTCGGTGAGAAGTTTTCGTGCCGCCTCAGCCACCGCGGCATCTTTATTGAGGAATACCAGGCCCGCAGCGAACATCGGCTTAAGCTTGAGTCCGGCATCGCCAGCCACGGCGCGCAAGAAAGCGGTGGGCTGCTTGATGAGAAGGCCGCACCCATCGCCCGTCTTGCCATCGGCGGCAATGGCGCCGCGGTGCGTAAGGCGGTTCAAGGAACTGATGGCGGTCTGGAGCACCCAATGACTCGCCCGGTCATCGAGGCTCGCAATGAGCCCGAAACCGCACGAATCCCTTTCATAGGCAGCACGGCACAGGCCCCAGTCGCCCGCCCGCGGATCGCGGCCGTCGATGCTGGTGTTGAAAGCTGCAGGGTCAATCGCCATAGTTGCGCCCGTACTCATGCAACCCCGCTTAAAGTTAGGCAGGGCCTTTAAAAACAAAGACTTAACACGGTTCTCAGCGCTTAAAAGTTTAAGCACCGGGTGGGGCAAACGCCGCGCAGCGCGCCTAAAGTATGCGACTCATAATACCTGCGGGAGGATCAGCGTCAATCGTCCGCGCTATCGGCGGCCGCTGCAGGCGTCAGCAATGACAGCAGGCGTCAGCAACCACTGACGGCAATGAGCGAGCGCACGGCCTGCCGGTCCGTCCACCCGCAGTAGATGATAAGGAGTGCTAAGCCACCTCGATCCCGCCTCCGCCCTGGCCATAGGCCTGTTGATTTTTGCGCTCGTCATGGTGATCGCCTTCGAGGCGACCAACGGCTTTCACGATGCGGCCAATGCCGTCGCCACGGTCATTTACACCAAATCGTTGCAGCCGGGGCAGGCCGTGGTGCTGTCCGGCATCATGAACTTTGTCGGCGTGCTGGTGGGCGGTATCGCCGTTGCCTACGCGCTGGTCGAATTGCTGCCCACGGAGGTGATGTCTCCGCCCGACGGCGGCCCCGCCGTCGCCATGCTGGTTTCGCTTTTTGTGGCCGCCTTGAGCTGGAACATTGGCACGTGGTGGTTCGCCTTGCCGAACTCCAGCTCGCACTGCCTGATCGGTGCACTCATCGGCGTCACCGTGGGCAATTCGCTGGTGCACGCCCGCAACGTCGGCGACGGGATGCATTGGGCCCAATTGTGGCGAGTCTTAGAGGCGCTGGCGATATCGCCGCTGCTGGGTTTTGTCCTCGCGGGCGGCTTGTATTTCCTGTGTCGCAAGCATCTGCATGATCCTCGCCTCTACGAGCCCGTGATCGATCGTCCGCCGGTTTGGTGGATGCGAAGCATTCTGATCCTCACCTGCAGCAGCGTCAGTTTCGCCCATGGCACGAACGACGGTCAGAAGAGCATCGGTCTCATCATGCTGACCATCATCGGCATTTTTCCGGCGACGTATGCCTTGAATCCGGCGGCGCACCTGTCCCTGAAAGAGATGGCTTCGATGATGCGGCAAGCCGAGCCGCTGATTCGCCAATACGGCGATGACGAAAAGGCGGCCGCATTGGACGCCATCAGATCCATCGCGAGTCAGGCCGACGCCTTGGGTGGCGGCGCCGATCCGAGCGCGGGTCCCCGGCGACTGGAAGTCGGGCCCAAATCCGCATCGGCCACGTTGCGCGCGTCCATACGCGACGATGTGTACCAAGTGATTTCGGAATTGAAGCACGCGGAAGGGGCAAAGGGCATAAGCGCGGAAGATAAGCAGACGGCGCACAAGCTTGCGAAGACCTTGAGCGGGACGGTCGAATATGCGCCCTTCTGGGTGCGCATGCTCAGCGCCCTGTGTCTCGGGGTGGGGACGATGTTCGGCTACAAGCGCATCGTAAAAACCTTGGGGGAGCGTCTCGGCAACGTGCATTTGACGCCCGCGCAAGGTGCGTCCGCCGAAGTGGTGGCGGCCGTTCTCATCGGCACTGCGGGTTTTACAGGTCTCCCGGTGAGCACGACGCACATCGTCACCTCCGGGATCGCTGGCACCATGGTCAGCTCGGGTGCCGGCCTTCGCTATCGTATGGTTTCGCGGATCGTGATTGCGTGGCTCATTACCTTACCGGTCACGATTTCGGTTGCCGCAGGGTTGTACTACCTGCTGGCGAGTCCGACGCTCTGACCTAGCCCGCGATGTAGCGTTCCAGTTGCTCGATATGCTGCGATTGTTCCTGGATAACGGCCTTGACGAGATCGCCGATGGACAACATGCCGACGACGCGGCCGGACTTGACCACCGGCAAATGCCTGAAACGCCCCTCCGTCATGAGCTGCATGCAATGATGCACCGTGTCCTCCGGCGTCACGCTGATCGCCGGGGCACTCATGATATCGCTCACCGGCGTGTCGTGCGAGGAGCGATTTTTCAGAATGACCTTTCGCGCATAGTCGCGCTCGGAAATGATCCCGAGCAACTCGCCTTCATTCATGACCAGCAGCGCGCCGACATGCCGCGTCGCCATGATTTCTATGGCGCGCAACACCGAATCGCTCGGCGCGACGGAGAAGACCTGGTTGCCCTTGACCTGAAGCAATTGACTGACGATCTGCATATACACCTGCTCTTGGCATCGGACGCCCTTGCGCTCTCATGACTATACTCGTGCCTGACACCAGGACAACCCGAAAAATGAACGACCCGGATCTGAAGCCGCCCATCGCCCCGCGCATGCCTCACGCAGTGGTTTCGCCCCATGGCACGCGAATTGATCCCTATTACTGGCTGCGTGACGACGAACGCTCCAATCCCGAGGTCCTGGCCTATTTGAAGGCGGAAAACGAGTTTCGGGAGCGCAGCATGGCAAGGTCCAAGCCGTTGGAGAATGCGCTGTACGAGGAAATCTATGCGCGGCTCAAGCAGGACGACTCGACGGTGCCCTACCGAAAGAACGGCTATTGGTACAGCACTCGGTTCGAGCCGGGCAAGGAGCACCCCATATTTGTGCGGCGCAAAAACTCGCTGGAGGCGCCCGAAGAGATTCTGCTCGATGCCAACGCGCTTGCGGCCGGCCACGAGTATTACCGCATCGGCGCCATCGATATTTCGGTGGATTCGGCCTGGATGGCCTATTGCGAGGACACCGTGGGCAGGCGCCAATTCACGCTGCGCTTCAAAAATCTTGTCAGCGGAGAGACTCAGCCGGTTGCCATCGCCGACGTCGAATCCGACTTCACTTGGGCCAACGACAACAGGACCCTGCTCTACGTCGAGAAAGATCCCGAGACGCTGCTCGGGCTCTACGTCAAGAAACATGTGCGTGGGCAGGATCCGAAGAACGATGAACTGGTTTTCGAACAAACCGATAGGCGCTTCTACACCGGCGTATCCAAGTCCAAGTCCGACGCATTCATATTTATCCACATGGAAAGCACGCTGTCCTCGGAATGGCGCTATGCGCGCGCCGACGATCCGCAGCTGCGCTTCGAAATATTTCTCGAGCACGAGCCGGATCACGAATACGACCTCGAGCACTTGGGGACCGATTTCATCGTGAGGTCGAACTGGCAGGCGCGCAATTTCAGGTTGGCGAGTGCGCCCATCGGCCCGCACAGCGACCGTGCCGGCTGGACCGATGTGATCGCGCACCGGCATGATGCCTACATCGAGGATTTCGACGTTTTCGAGCAGTTTCTCGCGGTCTCGGTGCGCACCGGCGGCTTGCACAAAATCTGCATTCACTCATTTGTCCGCGGCGCGGATTTTTTTATCGCAAGCGACGAGGCTGCGTACACCACATCGATGTCGGTCAATCTGGAACTGGACACGGAGATCGTGCGCTACGCCTATAGCTCGCTGACCACGCCGACGACCCTATACGACTACAACGTTCGCACGCGGGAACAGGTGCTGCTCAAGCGCGATCCGGTGCTGGGCAGTTTCGATCCCAAGGATTACGCCACCGAATTTCTCATGGCGCCCGGGCGCGACGGCACGGCAATTCCGGTGTCGCTGGTGTACCGCAAAGGTTTCATTCCCAACGGCTCAAGACCGCTGCTGCAATATGGGTATGGGGCCTATGGCCTCTCGATGGACCCGAGCTTCTCGTCGGCCAGGCTCAGTCTCTTGGATCGCGGCTTCGTCTATGCGCTTGCCCATGTGCGCGGCGGCCAGGAAATGGGCCGCGCGTGGTATGACGATGGACGGAAGCTGCATAAGAAGAATTCGTTCTACGATTTTATGGATGTGACGCACATGCTCATCGAACGCGGCTACGCGGCGAAGGACAAGGTCTTTGCGATGGGCGGCAGCGCCGGCGGCTTGCTGATGGGGGCCATTTCCGACATGAGCAACGGATTTTACCGCGGCATCGTCGCGCAGGTGCCATTCGTGGATGTGGTGACGACCATGTTGGATGAGAGCATTCCGCTCACCACCAACGAATACGATGAGTGGGGAAACCCTGCGGACAAGGAGTACTACGACTACATGTTGTCTTACTCCCCCTACGACAATGTCAGCGACAAACCCTATCCCGCCATGCTCGTCACCACCGGTCTCTGGGACAGCCAAGTCCAATACTACGAGCCGGCAAAATGGGTGGCCAAACTGCGCGCGATGAAGTCGGACAACAATCGCTTGCTGCTGCATGTGGAAATGGATGCCGGCCATGGCGGAAAGTCCGGGCGGTTCCAGCGCTATCGGGAGATCGCGATGGAATATGCATTCCTGCTCGATGAACTTAATAACAGTTAAAAAAAACGGGCGCCGCGAGCGGGAAGGGGGGAAGAACAAACCGCGGCGCCCTGGGGTGACCCAAAAACTTATCGCTTCGAGATATGAGCCTCCGGCGATGAATACTGCGCCGGGCCGGGCGCATATCGAGCTGCAAGCCGCGCAGCAGCCGCCACGCGTGCATCGATTCTCGAGAGAGCGAACTGACCGTCGCCGCGGCGAACCAACAGGGTTGCTTCGCGGCTGCCCTCATCTGCCAATAACGCAACAATTTTCGATTGCATACTCAAGACGAAGCAAGCCGCGTGCCAGCCGCTACACTCAAGAAAATCAGTGAGTTACAACGCGCCAACCCTACTAAAGTGACGCGATTTGTCGGGTGCTGACGCGTCCCGCCCTCTTAAGACGTAAAGCCCGACCTCAAGGATGAATGAGCACGCAGGCCTGCGAGCCGGCCTTGAGCGCCTTGCAAATCGAATTCGCGCGTTCTTGGCTTATGCTCGCGACCTGTAGGCGA
>JAQGOD010000023.1 GCA_028293775.1 Gammaproteobacteria bacterium | reverse complement strand
CACAGCGAATAAAACTCGTTCGAAACATCATAGTGAAAATGAATGGCATCGCGATTTTCTGCTTTCGAATGCGCTTTGATTCTCGGCGCATTAGCCGGAGCGAACAGGTTCTCGGAATGTTGCGCAGCCGCGTTCAGCATCCGCAACCGCAGCGCAGTGAACGCTGCCAGCAATCGCTCGCCTACCGGCATCTGCAACGCATCCAGGTGATCCTTGATGCTCAAGGCAGCGAAAAAATCTCCCTCGATATCCAGATCGCCCCTGAAATACGCATCCGCGAGCGTCAAAGGATCCCGCCCAAGCACCGCCGACCACACCACCTCGGGACTGCGGAACACCAACGTGAAGGGCGAATCGGCACCGCCGGCCGCATTCGTGCCCACGCGCAACACCGTTCCATTCCATAGCTTTAAGCTCAGGCTACCGGGGTAGCGGCGGAACAGGCGTTTCAGCAGATCGGAGGCCTGCTCGCTGCCGCGATAGCGGACGGAAGCCGACCCCGTTGCCGATGATGCGGGACTTAAGGCGGAGTCAGTGTGCGTATGCATCTGATTATTCATGTTGACACCCCGGAAGTATTCTTATTAGTAAAGCAAGTTACGTATCCTTGGAAAACCGGCGAAAATAACGCACTGCATGTCAGTAGTTACTGACACTCGGCAGCAGCGCGCTCCGACTGCCGTCCCAGTTTGGGCATCCCTGCCAGGCCTCCACCTATTTATTACCATTGCCGTTTTTCGTCCTGTCGATAAAAGCGGCAACATTGGCATGCAGCGCTTTCAGATCCGGTTCATGGGCATAGACCATATGCCCCGAGGTATAGAAATGCATCTCGATGTTGCCTTGAAGCGTGCTCTGGATCGGTAGCTGATGCAACTCATACTCTGCTGCGAAGTAGGGAGTCGCCAAGTCATAGTAGCCGCCATTCAATTGCACTTTCAAATTCGGATTTTGCTTCATCGCCACCGCCAGATCCGGCATGACATTGACCGGGCCCGGCACCTTGGTAGGCGAGCCCGGCGGCTGGTGTAGGAAATCCCAGTTCTTGCTGACGTCCGTTTCTGCCTTGTACGTTTTCTTGTCTCCGAATTTGAGCGAGGTCCGGACATAATCGTTGAATGCTGAGACATAGGCTGAAGAAATAGCCGCAGATTGCGGATCGTAATCAGCTTCTTTGCTCATCGGATCAATGGTCGGCCCGGCGAAGCGGGTATCCAATCGACCCGTGGTGATTTCGGCGCCCAATAAGGTTTTCTCAAATTCGCCGCCGTTGACCCGTAGATTGGCCCGCTCCACATAATCGGCAGGCAGCCCCGTGTAGGTGTGCAGCTTCGCCGCAATCTGCGATTTGCGCTCGGCAGTCAGGGTCGAGCCCGCGGCGAGGGCTTGCAGATAATCGCTCATGGCAAAGGCTTCCACCTCACGCAAAAGCGGCTCCAGTGCGGCCGGTTGATCTTGCAGTTTGTGGTGATACCACGCTGTTGCCGTGTAGGTCGGCAAGGCAAGCGCATAGGGCAGGTCCATGCCGGGGTTAAATTGCGGTCCGTCAACACTGTTGTCGAAATTCAGGATCTGCGACAACAGAATGATGCCGTTCAAATCCAGCTGCTTTTCATTCTCGAGAATATTGGCGAGCGCCGCCGAGCGTGTCGTACCGTAGCTCTCCCCGAATAAATATTTGGGTGAATTCCACCGATGGTGCCTCGATAGGAACTCCACGATGAAATTTGCAAACGCGTGCGCATCCTGATCGATGCCATAGAATGCTTTTTCCTTGTCCGCTCCGCGTAAATGTCCAAATCCCGTCCCGGGCGCGTCGATGAAAACCAGGTCGCTGACATCCAACAAGCTGTATTCATTGTCGACAACCCGATAAGGCGCAGCCGGGCTGTGCGTGTCGTCGGCAGTCACCACCCGCTTGGGACCGAATGCACCCATATGAAGCCACACGGTTGATGAGCCGGGTCCCCCGTTATAGATAAAGGTAATGGGACGGTGACCGTCTTCTTTTTCGCCGCGGAAGTAAGCGACGTACGACATGCCCACTTCAGGGGGCTGCGCAGGCGGCGGCCCGCTCTTCTCCTCGTGAGGTGGCGGCGGATCGTCGTCCAACGGATCCTTCACATGGATCACCAAAATGCCCGCTTCAGCCTGGTAGCTCAGGGAATGACCGCCGATGAGCACCGCGCCTGCGCTCCCCTGCCGCTCATCCTTCAAGTAGCGCGGCGATTCGGTCGGCTCCGGCACAATGCTTACCTTGGTGTCCGGCGCATCCCCCGGTCCTCGCTGCGCGCCGAATGCGAGTGATGCGCTCACTACCATACCCAGCATCGAAGCGCACACGCGTGCGCAGAGCTTTGGATCCATTCTTTGGGAACTCCGCTTGATTGTTGTGCCCTATTGTATGCGCAGCGGCGCGGCGCGCTAGTATTCGAATTGGTAGAGAAGGCCAATGCTGCTGCCGGGATCATTTTCCGGCGTGGTGCCCTGAATCGAGGCAGTGCCGTTCCCCAGCTTAGTCTGCAACTTCAAGTGCTTGGTCAGGTCCACATTCGCTTGTAGCTGACTGCTGCCGGTGGTGTTCTGCTTCGCCTCAATGTAGACCCGTTTGGAAATATAGCGGCCCGCCGCGACACTGGCGCCGGTGCTTTCACCCGCGGCATTTGTCGGGCCCGAGCCAACCGCCAGACGGTCCAACCCCAACGTCTTTTGAATCTTTACCAGCGGATTCACGCTGTTGTTTCCGCCCACTCCGCTCAAAGTGGCCAGCGCGTAACCGATTTGCGCCACCTGCAAAGCGGTCAAGGTCGATAGAGACTGTCCAAACAGCAGTTGCGCCATGATTTCGTCTTGGGGCAGGTTGGCGGGAGTACTGGTGAATTCGAACACCGGCGCGTCGGCATAACCGGTGATATTCAAGATGGCGGTCGTCGATCCGATGGAGGTTTGAGCAGTGAAATCCAGGGTGGGATCAATTTTGTTTTTCAATCCCGCGCCATTGAAGCTCACCCGCCCGGCGGTGAAATTGAGCCGGGTCGATGCGAGCGAGAAACTGCCGCGTATGAGTTCGAAACCGCCGGTCACAATGGGCGCGCTGGTCGTGCCGCTGATCTTCAAATCACCGCCCATCTCCGCATCCAGACCGCGGCCTTGCACCAGAATCTCTCTTGGCGCTTTGACCGAGACGTCAAGGCCCACGACCAGTGCTTTCTCCGCCACGACCACGGTTTTCTTGCCGCGCCTGACCACGTCGAGCACGGCGACGCTGGGCGGCAAACTGTTCGGGATCCCGATCAAGGTGCGATGCAGCTGCACTGAACCAGAAATGTCGATGCGCGAGCGGGCGGGGCCTTTGACACTCAAGTCGGCGTCTAAATTCGCCGTGACCAGCTTGCTCACAATCGGCTGAGCGTTGCGCGCGGTCAGCTTCAAATCCACGGGCCAGCCTTTTTGCAACACGCCGACCGTGCCGCTCATCGAGAGCGTTCCCGGCGCCGCCGACGCCGTGAAGCTTTTGATCTGGAGCGATCCGTGGCTACCGTCGACTTGCGCGGCGATTTCCGTCAAGGCGATGCCCCGCACGTAGTCATTTAGGCTGCCTTTCGCCAGGCTCAAGCTGCCGCCGATCTCGGGCGCCGCCACGCTGCCGCGCACATCCGCGTCGACCGTAAGTTCACCAGCTGCATGCAAACCTCGGGCTTCGAGGAACGGATTAATGAGCCCGACATCAGCTTTGCCGTTGATCTTGAGGTTCACCGCACCATCGAGGGCTATGGGCACCTGCCCGAGCGCCGTCAATTGCGACGCGGCACCGGCATCGAGCCGGGCATCGAGGTCGACCGTGTGGCCGCGCAGGCCCGCCGTGATGCGCAGATTCGTGGGTGGCAACCCCAGCGCAGCGTCATCCGCCATTCGGATGCCGGAAGCATTCAACGTGACCTCGCCCTGCGGCGAGTTCAACGTGCCGGTGATGTCGGCGTGCGCTTCAATCATCCCGTCCGCCATTAAATTCGGGAAAAAAGCATTCACGAGGGGCGCTTGCACCTGACGCAGCGATGCACGTAGGCCCAAGGAGGGAGCAAATTGGCCTTGCACGTCGAGTTCCGCCTTCTGCGCGCCAATTCTGACCGCGTCGACCGCGATACCATTCGCGAAATACACGCGTGTGGGAGCCAGCAACTTGAGATCCTGGCCCCGATAATTGCCGAGCGCGCTCGCGAGGGACACTTGCTTCGCATCCAGATTTAGGCTTCCTTTTGCCGTCAGGCTCGCCGGAGCGCCATGCAATTGCGGGATTTGAACACCGGCATCGAAGGCGAAGGAATCCGAAAAACCATCG
>JAQGOD010000510.1 GCA_028293775.1 Gammaproteobacteria bacterium | reverse complement strand
CGGCGGAAGATTTGGGGCATTGGACGGAATTCGACTACGTCGTCATCAACGATGACTTCGCGCGCGCGATCGAGGATTTGCAGTCCATCGTCGGGAGCCGCGGCGGCGCGCTCGTCGCACAGCGCCCGGAAGTGGTGCATTTGGCCGCCGCGCTGGCCAAACCTCAAGCTTAAGCTTAGCCTGCTTAGGTGGCGAGGCAGGTGCTATTTCTGCTATGATTTCTGCCCCTCCATTGGAAGAACCTTAAGCATGGCGCGTATCACAGTCGAAGACTGCCTTCAAAATGAACCCAACCTATTCAACCTGGTGTTGCTGGCCGCCAAACGCGCCCGCCGCCTGGCCAACGGCGCAGAAGCGACCGTGGAATGGGAGAATGACAAGCCGACCGTGGTAGCGCTTCGCGAGATCGCTGCCGGAAATATCACGCTCGAGATGTTGGAAGAGCCCGAAGAGCCGGCAGCACCGCCGGTGAGCGAGCTCGACATGCCGTCGGATTTTCGTGCTCCGCAACTCGGGCTTGGGGACTAACTACAGCCGGCGTAACTTAAAGAGCGGCGATGGACTATGCGTCTTCCATACTCGGTTTCTTGCCTGGTGGAAGACGCTCCACCGGGATCAGCCAGCTCTTAGACAAGCTCGAAGCGTATCTCTCGCCCGCCCAGGTTGAACGAGTGCGCGAAGCCTACGACTTCGGCGCTGAAAAACACCAAGGTCAGAAGCGCGTATCGGGCGAGCCCTACATCACGCACCCGGTCGCGGTAGCGGATATTCTCGCTGATTTGCGCTTGGACGCCGATACCCTCGTGGCGGCGATTCTCCACGATGTCATCGAAGATACGCCGACGGCCAAGGCTGAAATCGCGTCGATTTTCGGACAGGTGGTCGCCGAACTGGTCGACGGCGTCAGCAAGCTGGATCAGATCCAGTTCAAGAATCGCCAAGAAGCGCAGGCCGAGAGTTTTCGCAAGATGCTGCTGGCCATGGTGCGCGACATCCGCGTCATCATGGTCAAGCTCGCGGACCGCATGCACAACATGCGCACCCTGGGAGCGATGCCGCCGGTCAAGCGACGCCGCACGGCGCGCGAGACGCTCGAAATCTATGCGCCTATCGCCGAGCGCTTGGGATTGTATGCGGTGAAGCTGGAACTCGAAGATCTGGGGTTCCGCGCACTCTATCCGTACCGCTACAAGGTTCTTGAACGGGAATTGAAGCGCGCCCGCGGCAATCAAAAGGAATTCATCGCCAAGATAGCCGAGACATTCAAGGGCGCTTTGGCCAAGGCCTGCATCGTCGGCGCGGTGGAGGGACGCGAAAAGAATTTGTAAAGCATCTACAAGAAGATGCAGAACAAGAAAATCTCCATCAACGAGATGGTGGACGTGCACGGATTTCGCATCATCGTGGACAATGCCGATGTGTGCTACCGCGTGCTCGGTCTGGTGCACAGCGTCTACAAGCCCATGCCGGGGCGCTTCAAGGACTACATTGCAATCCCGCGCGTCAACGGCTATCAGTCCTTGCACACCACGCTGTTCGGGCCCAACGGGATCCCCATCGAGGTGCAGATCCGCTCCGAGCAAATGCATCGGGTTGCAGAGTCCGGGATCGCGGCGCACTGGAAGTACAAATCCGGCGGCGACGCCTTCGGCGGCGTCGAACATGATCGCGCGCGCGAATGGCTGGCAAGCCTGGTGCAGATTCAAGAAGGCGGCAGCTCGGAAGAATTTTTAGAAAGCGTCAAAGTGGACTTGTTTCCTGACAAGGTCTACGTGTTCACACCCAAGGGCAAAATTCTGCGCTTGCCGAGCGGGGCCACTACGGTGGACTTCGCCTATGCCATCCACACGGATGTGGGTAATCGATGCGTGGCGGCCAAAGTGGACCGGCGCTTAGTTCCTTTGCGGACTCCGTTGCGCAATGGCCAGACGGTGGAAATCATCACGGCGAAGGGCGCGAAGCCGAATCCGTCCTGGTCGAGCTTCCTGGTGACCGCCAAGGCGCGGGCGGCCATCCGGCAATATCTCAAGAATCTCAAGCGCGGCGATGCGCTGGAATTGGGACGCCGCCTACTCGGGCTGGCGCTCGAGGAATTGTCGCTGAACGTGAAGAAGATTCCTGCCGCGGATATGGATGCGGTCGTCAAAGAACTCAATCTGCGCGACGTGAACGAGCTGTATGAAAAAATCGGCTTGGGCGAGCGCTTGGCGCCGTTGGTGGCGCGGCGCCTGCAGCCCACGCACGTGGACGGTGAACCGGTTGCCGCCAACGCCGGCAGTCCCTTGATGATCGCAGGGACCGAAGGGTTGCTGGTGACCTACGCCCGGTGCTGCTTCCCCATCCCGAATGATCCCATCATGGCTTACTTGAGCGCGGGGCGCGGTGTCATGATTCATCGGCAGAATTGCGGCAACCTCGCCGAATACCGCAAGCAGCCGGACAAGTGGCTGTCGGTGGCGTGGGAGGCGACGCGCGGCCGACTTTTTAGTTCCGAAATCCAATTGGAGATCAACAATCGAGTCGGCGTGCTGGCGGCGGTGGCCTCGAGCATCGCGGGAACCGAAACCAACATCGATCAGGTGTCCTTGGAAGAACGCGACGTGGACAGTTCCTCTCTCAAATTTCAAGTTCAAGTGCGCGATCGCAAGCATCTGGCGCGCGTCATCCGAACCGTGAGGCGCATGCCCGATGTACAGCGAGTCTCCCGGACCTTGGCTTAAAGGGACGCGGCCCCTGAACTTTTCGTTACGACGGCAATTCATTTCACAGCGATTCAACACAAGGCTATGAGCAAACAAATCATTTCGACCAAAGAAGCGCCGGCGGCGATCGGCACTTATTCGCAGGCCACGAGAGTGGGAAATACCATCTGGGTCTCGGGCCAAATTCCCATGGACCCGGCGACCAAGGAGCTGGTCAAAGGCGATATGGAGGCGCAGGTTCGCCGCGTCTTCGATAACCTGAAAGCCATCGTCATTGCGGGCGGTGCGAGCCTGGATGATGTGGTCAAGGTATCGGTTTTCTTGATCGATCTGTCGCACTTCGCGCTCGTCAACAAGGTCATGGCCGAATATTTTCGCGAGCCCTACCCGGCGCGCGCCGCCATCGGCGTGGCCTCGCTGCCGCGCGGTGCGCAGGTGGAAGCGGAGTGCATCGTCGCGCTGTGATCGCCCTCGTTCCGTGATCGACTTAAAACCCGTGACGGTGCTGCGCGGCGTCGGCGATTCGCTCGCCGCACGGCTGCGTGCGCTTGGCGTGGAAACTACGCAGGATCTGCTGTTCTTATTGCCGTTACGCTACGAGGATCGGACGCGCATCGTCCCGCTCGGCGAGCTTCGCCCCGGGCAGCGAGCGTCGGTCGAAGGGGAGGTGCTGCTCACCGAAGTGGCGTTTCGCGGACGCCGCCAGATGCTGTGCAAGATCGGCGACGGGTCGGGGTACTTGACGTTGCGTTTTTTCTATTTCACGGCGCAGCAGCAGTCGGGATTGGCGCGCGGTGCGCGCGTCCGGTGTTTCGGCGAGGCCCGCCGCGGCACCAAAGGATTGGAGTTCGTACACCCCGAGTATCGGCGTGTCGACCCGCATGCCGCGGCGCCGCCCGAAGACCATCTCACGCCGATATATCCTTCCACCGAAGGGGTGACTCAGGCGCGTTTGCGGCTGCTCGTCGGACTCGCGCTCGATCAGAGCGGCCCCGAAGACCCGAAGGATTGGCTGCCGCCGCCGGTACTGGCTGATTCACGCTTGCCCAGCTTGCGTGAAGCGCTGTGCTACGTGCATAGGCCTCCCACCGATGCGCCGGTGGATCTGTTGATGAGCTATCGGCATCCGGCGCAGCGCCGATTGGCGTTCGAGGAACTGCTGGCGCATCAGCTGTCGCTCAAGCTGCTGCGCCAGCGCATACAAAGCGACCCGGGCTGGGCGCTGACATCGCCCGGCCGGCTCAAGCTCGACTTCCTGGCCGCACTGCCCTATCGCATGACAGCGGCGCAGCAGCGGGTACTGCTGGAAATTGAAAACGACTTGCAAAGACCTAAGCCGATGCTTCGCTTGGTGCAGGGCGATGTGGGATGCGGGAAAACACTGGTCGCGGCCTTGGCGGCCACGCGGGCCATTCAAACGGGCCGCCAAGTCGCGTTGATGGCCCCCACCGAACTGCTCGCCGATCAACACGCGCAAAATTTTCGACGCTGGTTCGAACCGTTAGGCGTGGCCGTGGCTTTGCTGAGCGGCCGGCAGACGGGCAAGGCGCGCAGCGCGGTGCTCGAAGGAATCCGCTTAGGCCATGCCCCAATCGTCATCGGCACGCATGCATTGTTTCAAGAAAGCGTGGAGTTCTGCTCGCTGGCCTTGGTCGTGGTCGATGAGCAGCATCGGTTCGGCGTTCATCAACGCCTCAGCCTGCGTGAAAAAGGCGCGCTCCACGGCCACCAACCCCATCAGCTGATCATGACCGCGACGCCAATCCCGCGAACGCTGGCGATGACGGCCTATGCCGATCTCGATGTGTCCGTCATCGATGAACTGCCGCCTGGACGCACACCGGTAAAAACGGTGGTGCTGGCGGAAACACGGCGCGACGAAGTGGTGCAGCGAATTCGCGCGGCATGTCTCGAAGGACGGCAGGCTTACTGGGTCTGTCCTCTCATCGATGAGTCCGATGAAATGCCGTACCAAGCCGCTGAGGAAACCGCCGCCGCCTTGGCCGCCGCTTTGCCGGAACTCAAGGTAGGCCTGGTGCACGGACGCATGCCGCCGCAAGC
>JAQGOD010000499.1 GCA_028293775.1 Gammaproteobacteria bacterium | reverse complement strand
CGGTCAATGCTTCCAGGGTTTCGACGATCAACTCGAGCGCGTCATTCAGGTCAGGCCCTTTCCGTTCACTGGGAATGCTTTCGGCGGTTATCGTCGGGCTCTCCGAGGCCACCGGCGAGCGGGTTGCGGCGCTGCGGCGACGCATTTTCGAGGGCTCTTTGCGCACCAAATCATCGTAGTAGATGAATTCATCGCAGTTGTTGATAAAAAGATCCGACGTCGAGTTCTTGACGCCGACGCCAATGACGGTCTTCGCATTTTCGCGCAGCTTGCTGACCAGCGGCGAGAAATCCGAGTCGCCGCTCAAGATGACAAATGTGTCCACGTGGCCCTTGGTGTAGCACAGGTCGAGCGCGTCGACGACCATGCGTATGTCCGCGGAGTTCTTGCCTGACTGCCTGACGTGGGGAATCTCGATGAGCTCGAACGCCGCTTCGTGCAGCCCGCGCTTGAAGTCCTTGTAGCGGTCGAAGTCGCAATAGGCTTTCTTGACCACGATGTGGCCCTTCAGCAGCAGGCGCTCCAGCACCTTTTCGATGTCGAAACTGGGGTATTTCGCATCGCGTGCTCCCAGCGCGATATTCTCCAAGTCAAGAAATACCGCCATCGTGGCATCGGAAGCTTTGGCCGACATGCACTATCCTTTAGAACCAGTTGTAATTGAAGCTTACGCTGATCCGCTCGGTATTGACGCTGTTGGCCGCAACCTCGTGGCGAAGCCAACTCTCGAACAGGACCAATTGTCCGGCCGCAGCCGGAAACGTGACCCAGGGGCGGGCATGAGAGCTTGCATCGGCCTTGCGCGATGGGGCAGCCATAAATCGATCCAGACGCGGATCCTCGAATTTCGTGCCCGGTGATCCGCGCGGCACCTGCACATAGTAAGTTCCGCTCAAAGTCGAGTGAGGGTGTAGGTGCAAACCGTGTACGGTCTGCCGCGGCATGATGTTCACCCAGCAATCCGTCATCTCGAGCTCGCGGCCGGTGAGGTCCCACTCTACCGCTTCTGCAAAGGAGGCAATGTGGCGTGCGAGCTTTCGGCGCAACGTTTCGAAGGTGGGCGATATTGTCTGCAGGCGGTGCACGGAGCCATAGGAGGTATAGCCGCCCGGATAATTCTTCAGGGACCAGCGCCTTCCTGCCGCATCGTCCAAACGAAGTTGCCGGCACTCCTTCAACAACTGTCGATTGAACTCCCGTGCCTGGCCTCGTTGCAGCGCCGCTGCATAGACCAGCGTCGGGAATAGCGCGTGAATGTTACGCATCGACCGCCGCTCGCTACGCGGAGAGTTTCAATTCGTTGAACTGAATGAGAGGCGCGACATCGGTATAGCGCGGAATATCCGCCTGCAATTCAGCCGCAGCCGGTCCCCACACTTCGATGAAGGCCTCGATACTGTCGAAATAAAATTGGCATCCGCCGTGAAATGCCGGTGCTTCTCCGGGGGCAGTGCCTTGCAGGCCGGCGTCCACTTCCGTCTTGCGCAAATTCTTTTTCAGCAAGTGCATCGCCAGCGGCATATGCGTACCGACGTAGTAGTTCATGTCGAAGCGCGAACCGGGCTTATTGGGATACAGGATCGAAAGCTTGATCACGGGAGTACCTCTTTGTTTTCTGAGCAGAATCTTTAAGGAGCGGCGGCAGCGCCTGCGGGTGCTCGCGAATCGTGTGCGCCGTACAAAACGCCGGGGCGGGGGAACCCCAGCGCTTTTGCTGACTTCTCATCCGCGGGCGCGATGCCGATGGCTTCCACGGCATTGCCGGCACCCCAGGGTTCCAGGCCGACCACAGCGTAGCCCATTTTTTGCAGCGAGAGGGTCGTGTCCGCCGAGAGCGCAAAGGGTTCTGCCGCAATGGTGTCAGGCCACCATTGATGGTGAAGGCGGGGCGCGTCCACCGCTTCCTGCAGCGTCATCCCATGATCGATGACATTGACGATGACCTCGAGCACCGTGGTGATGATTCGGGAGCCGCCCGGGGTTCCTACTACCATGACGGGCATGCCATCTTTGAGAACAATAGTCGGGGTCATGGAACTCAACGGACGCTTACCGGCTGCGACCGCGTTGGCTTTGCCTTGAACCAAGCCGAACATATTCGGCACTCCGGGCTTGGCGGCAAAGTCATCCATTTCGTCATTCAAAAAGAAACCGCTGTTGCCGGCAATCACTTTGGCGCCAAAGCTATCGTTGATGGTGTAGGTGACCGACACGGCATTGCCCCAATGATCAACCACCGAATAATGCGTGGTAGTGGCATGCTCGTCGGCTGCTGCTTGGCCTTGAAGCTCGGAAGACGGGGTCGCATGATCTGCGCGGATGTGGGCTCTGATCGCCGCAGCGTAGCGCGCCGATACCAATCGCGCGGCCGGATTGTCAATAAAAGCCGGATCGCCGAGATAGGTATTGCGGTCGCGATAGGCGTAGCGCATCGCTTCGGTCATCACGTGCACCGCGGCGCTGGAATGATATCCCATGGACTTGAGCGGGTAGCCCTGAAGGATTTGCAGCATTTCGCACAGCGTCACGCCGCCTGAACTCGGGGGAGCAGCGGAAACGATGATGTACCCTCGATAAGCACAAGTGATGGGCGCCGATTCGGTTACGGTGTAGGCGGCGAAATCTTCGGGCGTCAACATGCCGCCGTGTTCACGCGATGCCGCGCTGAGTGCCGCGGGGATTGCGCCCCGATAGAAAGCCTCCGTGCCGCTGTTGCTGACCGCACGCAATGTGGCAGCCAAGTCTTTCTGGATCAATGGGTCGCCCGGTGCAAAGGGTTCGCCGTTTTTAAGGAATATTGCTGCGACATTCGCTTCGGTTCGAAATCCCTTCGTGCCTTCGGCCAACACATCCACATCGCCGCGCGTCAAAGTAAATCCTTGCTCCGCGAGCTTTATGGCGGGCGCGATCAGCGCAGTTCGAGGCAGTGTCCCGTATTTCTCGCGCGCGGTCTCCAGCCCCAGGACGGTTCCAGGCACTCCGACCGCAAGGTACCCATCGACGCTTTTTTTGCCGAGGACATCGCCGCGTGCGTCAAGGAACATATCCGCGCGCGCGGCGAGCGGCGCTTTCTCGCGAAAATTGATGAATGTATTTCGCCCCTCCGCCAAGTGGATCATCATGAAGCCGCCGCCGCCCAAATTGCCGCAACAGGGGTGAGTCACGGCGAGGGCATAGCCGACCGCCACGGCGGCGTCCACGGCGTTGCCGCCTTGGCGCAGAATTTCAGCGCCTACCTCGGAAGCGAGGTGCTGTGAACTCACCACCATGCTTTTGCTCGATTCCAACTCCAGAGGGGCCGCCGCGTTGGCCACCCGGACGTGGTTCAGCAGGCAAAGAATCAGGATCAGCACAAGGAGCGGTTGAATTGGCATGGTTACAAGAGTAACGCAACGGCGGGCCCGGCGGCAGCACTAGTGCTAACACAGGTTGGTGAATGCTGCAGGCAATCCGCGGATAGTTCAGCACTGGTTGCGGGTGTGGACGACGCGTTTTATGACCCTCAATGAGCTCGCGGACACGGCAGAATTGAAACATCGCATACGCAGACTGGTGTCCGTCGTCCGATCCATCGCGGTCGACATGATTGCACAGGGGCAGAACTCCACGGACAGTGCCCTACACCTCGCCGGTCGGGTCGGTGCGCTCGGGCGCGCGGCCGTGGCACCGATAGCCGGCGGCATGGACCTCGAGTTGCTGCTGCTCGATGAGTTGGTCGCGCAGGGCGTACAGCCCGCGCCCATCGTAATCGACGGGCCTACGGTTTACCTGAACGCCAAGTCAGCCGAACTCATGAGTCTCGCAATCCACGAATTGGTCACCAATGCCATTAAGTTCGGCGCGCTGTCCCAACCGCAATCCCGGCTTCGCGTGTTATGGTGGTTCACGGGTCCGGGCAACGCGCAGCTGCATTTCGAGTGGGTTGAAGAAGATGTGCGGATAGCGGCGGATACCCGGCGCAATCCCGGTTTCGGTTCGCAAGTCGTCAAGCGCTTGATTGCGAGCGAACTGCGCGGCAACGGCGACATGCTATTTTCGAATGAGGGCTTACTGTGCACCATAGAGATCCCATCCAGCGAGGCGCTGCTGCAAAATGACTAACCCGCTGCTGCGTAAACTGATGAACTTCACTCAACTGTCCGACGAAGAGTGCAGCGCCGTCAATGAGTGCTGCAATGACGTGCGCGAGTTCGCTGCGCGTGAAGACGTGATTTCGCAGGGGGATCGCACCGGCGGCGTCAAATTACTCTTGGAAGGGTTTGCTTGCCGCTACAAGGTCTTGGAGGACGGGCGGCGCCAAATCGTCGCCTACTTCGTGCCGGGAGACCTGTGCGATTTGCAGGTTTTCATTTTGAAACGCATGGATCACTCCATCGGCGCGGTTACTGCCTCTAA
>JAQGOD010000434.1 GCA_028293775.1 Gammaproteobacteria bacterium | reverse complement strand
GCGAGTACCGAAGACATTCAGCGCACCATTCATGCGCATCCGACATTGTCCGAAGCGATTCACGAAGCCGCCTTGGCCGTCGATAAAAAAGCAATCGATGGATTGAATCGCTGAACTGACGGTTGCTTTTGTCCCACATTCGCAGGCCTTATGTTGGCCTGAACAAAACTAATTTGACGATGTGTGAACCGCGCCTTGCTGCGTGACGCCGTTCACGCCGCCCTTGCCGGCCCCGCCTTACCTTCCTAGCCCTTACGTCGTCGCCGGTCCGCGACGTTTGATTGGCACGACACTGGTCTCAAGGTGGGGAAAAATGCTACTGGGCCATCGTTTGATTCTTCTTGGGGTCTTATCGATGCCGCTTTTGAGTGCTTGCGGCTCGAGTTCGTTTGGCAGCCAAAGCGGCAATGTCGCACCGACGTCCACCAGTGGCGGCACGGCGACTCCGCCGGTCACGCCGCCGAAAGTAGGTCCCAGCGGGCCGGTCGCGCCCGGGAACCACAACAAGGTATCTGCAACCGCCTCGGTCGATTCGCTCGCCGTTGCAGTCGGGACTACCCAAACAGTCATCGTGACTTTTACGTCGAATGACACGCTGCCCATTACCGCCTTCTCGGCGTACGCTAGTTCCGGCACCTTGCCCACGGGTTGGAGCGCGCCAAGCCTTACGTGCGCAACCGTGGCGCCCGGCAGGGGCTGTGTTCTGGTTCTTACCTACGCTCCCGCCGCGGTGGAAAACGGCACGCTGAATCTCAATTGCGTCTATGTCGACAACGCGGGATTGCCAAGTACCCCCGGTGTTTGCATGACTCTCAGCTATGCGGCAACGGCCAGCAACCATGTGGTCGCTTCCCTTTCACCCATCGGCGAAATCGACACAGGTGTGGGCGGCAAACAACCGGTCACCGTCAATTTTACGACTGACGACGGCACCGCCGCGACCGCTTTCACGTTAACACTCGGTGCATTGCCGTCCGGCTGGAGCAGTACGAAGACGGGATTGTCTTGTGCCGCGGTCAGCACCGGAAACGGTTGTCAGCTGCCGCTGCTCTTCGCACCCACTGCCGCGGCCAACGGTACGCTCAGTTTGAACTACACCTATGTCGATGGATCAGGCCTGCCTGAGAGCGGGGCGCTCAATGTGCCTTATGCGACGACGGTAAACGAGGTGGTCGTTGCCCGTTTCTCTCCGGCCGGGCAGGTCACGGCGGTTCAGAATGGCGGGCGCCAATCGGTGGCCGTCACCTTCACCACCATTGATGGCAAAAGCGCAGCCGGCTTCAGTCTCACCACGAGTTTGAGCAAGTTGCCGGTGGGCTGGAGCTCTGGATCTACCTCGTTCAGCTGCAACAGCGTCAGCACGGGCAACGGATGTCAGCTGCAGCTGAGTTTCACACCGATGACGCTCACCTCGGGCACGCTTGCGCTGCGCTACACGTACAGCGATGCCGGCGGGATACCGAACTTCGGCCTCGTAGAGATTCCCTACGCGGCCACCACCAATGACAACGCGGTGAGCACCGCATCTCCCTCTGGACAGATCAGCGCCATGCTGGGATCGCCCGCTCAATCGGTCGCGGTGACCTTTACGACCGACGATAGTCGCTTCGCCACGGCCCTGCAGCTGACAAGCGACCTCACCGCGCTGCCGGCGGGGTGGACCAGCGCAACGAATGCATTCGGCTGCAGCGCTTTCAACACCGGCAGCACATGTCAGCTGATGCTGACCTACGCACCGACCGGCGTGGATAACGGCATACTGACCTTGAGCTATGCGTATATGAATAACGCGGGCCAATCCAAAACAGGATCGGTCGGCATTCCGTACCAGACGACGACCAATGACAACGTGATTTTCAACGCCAATCCGACCACGGTTGCAGCCGTGACCGGCAGCACCGCCAATCCGGTGACCGTCACGTTCACCACCGACGATGGCAACTTCGCAAGCGGATTGGCAGCCGACCTCTCGATGCTGCCGCCCGGCTGGAGCTCGGCAGCCAGCTCGTTCGGCTGCGCCAGCGTCAGCGTTGGCACAACCTGCCAAGTTTCGCTCAATTACGCGCCGATGGCGGCCGCCGCCGGCACCGTGTCGTTCGGGTTCAACTACGTGAACAGCGCGGGAACCTCGAAATCAGGAACTGTTTCCATCCCGTACACCGCATCGCCCTAGCCTGACGCTATTTCTTGCGCCGTGCGCCGACAATGTTCGGCAACTGCGCGATGCGCGTCAGCACTTTGGACAGCTGCGGCAGACCGGTGATCGAAATGTCGATGCGCATGCGTGCCATATTCTCGCGCTTGTCGGTGACTGTCGTCATGCCTTGAATGCTGATTTTCTCATCCGCCAGCGCGGCGCTTACGTCACGCACCAATCCGCGGCGATCGAAGGCTTGTACCTCGAGCTCCACGGGAAACTCGCTACGCCCCAATTCGCCCCAATCAACGGCCAGCACGCGTGCCGGCGTCTTGATCTTGAGGCGCGCCAGATTCGCGCATGCTTGGGCGTGGATACTCACGCCGCGGCCGACGGTGATATAGCCGACGATCGGTTCTGGGGGAACCGGTTTGCAGCAACGCGCATAGCTCGACAGCAAATCACCGAACCCCTGCACTTTGACCGCGGGGGTGCGAGCGTCCGGGGCGCGACCGCCGGGTCGAGCCCGCGCGGTGTCGGGTTGCGGCTCACGGGCATGCAAAAGCCGCTGAATGGCTCCCGCGACTTGCGCGCCGCTCACTTCGCCCAAGCCCAATGCCTCGTGCAGCGACTCGGCGCTGCTCAATGCCAGCTCGCGTAGCAGTTCCGTCATGGGTGGGCTCTTGACACCGAGCCTCTGCAGCTCTCGGTCCAGCATCGCGCGGCCCTCGGTTTTGTTTTGCGCCTCGTTCTGTTTGCGGAACCAGGCGCGTACCTTGTTGCGATGGCGCGGGCTTGCGAGAAATCCCGTTTGAGCAGAAAGCCAATCGCGGGACGGTTGCGGCGTCTTGGCGGTTATGATCTCGACGGTCTCGCTGTTCTTCAACTGGTAGTCGAGAGGCACCATGCGGCCATTGACTTTGGCGCCGCGCGTGCGATGCCCAAGATCAGTATGGACCTGGTACGCAAAGTCGAGCGGCGTGCCGCCCACCGGCACATCGACAATTTCACCCTTGGGGGAGATCACATAAACGCGGTCTTGAAACAAATCGACGCGCACGCGATCGAGGAAATCCCGGCCGCCCTCATTGCCCTCGCTCGGCACAGCCAGTAGCGAGCGCAGCTCGTTGATTTTTCGCTCGTAGGCCTGATTGCCGCGGCCCACCTCCTTGTAGCGCCAGTGCGCAGCCATGCCGCGCTCGGAGTCCGCGTGCATTTCGAACGTGCGGATTTGGATCTCCACCGGCTCGCCGCCGGGGCCGATGACAGCAGTGTGGATCGAGCGGTACAAATTATCTTTGGGCGTTGCGATGTAGTCGTCGAATTCGCCCGGTATGAACTTCCAGAGCGAGTGAACCACCCCAAGCGCCGCATAGCATTCTGCTATCGTCGAGACCAGCACTCGAGCTGCCCGAATGTCCATGAGCTGATCGAAGGCCAGCTGTTTCACCTGCATCTTGCGCCATATGCTGAATATGTGTTTGGGACGCCCATCGATCCGGGCATCGACCCCGGCGAGGCGCATTGCGTTTTGCAGCAGTTCTTTTAGCTCATCGATATAGTGCTCGCGCTCGGAGCGCCGGGATTTCAGCGCCGAGGCGATATGCTTGTATTGCAGCGGTTCGAGATATCTGAAAGCGAGGTCCTCCAGTTCCCATTTGACCTGCCACACTCCTAAACGATTGGCGAGGGGGGCATACACTTCGCGCGTTTCGATCGCGAGTTTGCGTTGCCGCGCGGCCCCGAGGCTCTTCGCCATGCGCATTGTTTGCAGCTGCTCGGCGAGCTTCACCACGACGAGGCGCACGTCGCCCACGACCGCCAGCAACATCTTGCGCAAGGCTTCCGCCTGGGCCGCTTCCAGTCCCTGTTCAGGCGTCCAATCGACGGGGAGCCCGAATTGACCCAGCTGACTCAAGGCGTGAGCCAGCCGACCGGCTTCCTCTCCGAACTGTTTCACCGCGCTTTCGCGATTGAGGAGACCGGCGTCCAGAAGCGGTTGAATCATGGCCGCCATGACGACATCATCGTCGGCATCCAGCGTATGCACGATCTCGGCGACATCCAACGCGTTGCTGCGCAACTGATCACCCTCGGGCGGCAGTGCCATGGCGCGCAACGTCTCCATTGCGCTAAGCAACCGGCTGCTGGCATTCCGGGCGGTGGCGGTCGTTTCCATGTGAGGCGATGACTGCGGGTGGGTTTAGGAGCCTATTGCCGGTATCATACTAGGGCCATGCCAGCGCCTACGACGACTCAAATTGCGCGGACTTAAAGTAGCGACCATTCGCGTGCTCGGGATCGATCCTGGATCGCAGCGCACCGGCTTCGGCGTATTGGATGTCACCGGATCGCGCCTGGCGTACGTAGCCAGCGGCGTAATTCGCACCAGCCAGGCGGAATTCGCGGTCCGGCTGTGTGAAATCTTCCGCTGCATGCAGACCATCGTGACGCAGTATCAGCCGCAGGAAATCGCCATCGAAAGAGTGTTCGTGAACCGCAATCCAGACAGCGCCCTGAAATTGGGTCAGGCCCGCGGCGCGGCGATCTGCGGTACCGCGGATGCCAACGCGGGGGTCTTTGAGTATGCCACCCGCCAGATAAAGCAGGCCGTGGTCGGAACCGGAAACGCCGAAAAAGCCCAGGTCCAGCTCATGATGAGAAGCCTGCTGAAGCTCGACGGACCGGTGCCGTCCGACGCGGCGGACGCATTGGCCGCCGCCGTTTGCCACGCGCTTCGCGGCCGAGCCCTGCTGTTGCAGGCGGCCTCGAGCGGATGATCGGCTTTCTCAAAGGCCGGCTGGCAATGAAGCAGCCACCGCTGCTGATGCTGGACGTGAATGGCGTGGGCTATGAGCTGGAAGCACCGATGTCGACCTTCTATGGGCTGCCGTCCACCGGAGAGCCCGTCGCATTATTCACCCACCTCGTCGTTCGCGAGGACGCGCACATCCTGTTCGGGTTCGGCACCGAGAGCGAGCGGCGCTTGTTCCGTGGGCTGCTCAAGATCTCGGGGGTCGGGCCGAAGATCGCACTCGGAATACTATCGGGGGCGAGCGTTGAGGATTTTCTGCGTACCGTCGAGGCTGAAGATGTGGCAATGCTGACGAGAATTCCCGGCATTGGGCGCAAGACCGCGGAGCGCATCATCATTGAGATGCGCGACAGCGTGCAAAAGCTCGCGACGCCCGCGCTGGCGGGAAATCCACTGGCCCCCGGCATCGCCCAGTCCCCTCAGAGCGAGGCCTTCAGCGCACTCATCGCGCTGGGCTACAAGCCGCCGGAAGTCAGTCGGCTGCTCAAGTCCGCCGATGAGCCCGGTTTGTCGACCACGGAAATCATTCGTCGTGCCCTTAAATCAGCCGTGAAAGCCTCATAGCGTATGGGCATCGAACAGGATCGTATCATTGCAGGTACCGGGGGCCGAGACGACGAGTTGGTTGATCGGGCCGTGCGGCCGAAATCGCTCGCGGACTATGTCGGGCAGCCCAACGTCAAAACTCAGATGGATATTTTCATCCAGGCGGCTCGGCAACGCGGCGAGGCTCTCGACCATGTCCTGATCTTTGGCCCTCCCGGCCTGGGGAAAACCACCCTCGCGCACATCATCGCCAACGAATTGAAAGTGAATCTGCGTCAAACATCGGGGCCGGTGCTCGAGAGAGCGGGTGATCTGGCGGCTCTGCTAACCAATCTCGAGCCCCGGGACGTGTTATTCGTCGATGAAATACACCGTTTGAGCCCCGTGGTGGAGGAAGTGCTGTATCCGGCCATGGAGGACTCGCAGCTGGATCTGATGATCGGCGAGGGACCTGGGGCCCGATCGATCAAGCTCGATCTGCCGCCGTTTACATTGGTGGGCGCTACTACCCGTGCGGGCCTGCTTACATCGCCGCTGCGCGACCGATTCGGCATCGTGCAACGGCTGGAATTTTACTCCACCGAAGATTTGACCAAAATCGTCATTCGCAGCGCATCGATTTTGAAGCTTAACCTGCAGCCAGACGGGGCAGATCGAATCGCGGAAAGATCCCGCGGCACGCCGCGCATTGCGAATCGGTTGCTGCGCAGGGTGCGGGATTTTGCCGAGGTCAAGGCATCGGGCCTCATTAGCGGCGAAGTCGCTCTGGCCGCGCTCAATATGCTCGAGGTCGATCCGCAAGGATTCGACATGCTGGACAGAAAGCTGTTGCTGACGGTGATAGAGAAATTCGAGGGCGGACCGGTGGGCGTGGACAGTCTCGCGGCCGCCATGAGCGAGGAGCGCGGCACCATCGAGGACGTCATCGAGCCGTTTCTCATACAGCAGGGATTTTTGATGCGCACCGCCCGCGGGCGCGTGGCGACCCGCGCCGCGTATGCGCATTTCGGCCTGGCTGCGCCGAGCATCGAGCGGGACCTGAATCTGCCGTTGTTCCGGGACAGCCTATAGTGTCCTCTAGCCTAAGGTTCGCACGCCCCTATTCAGTATATTGGGAAGATACCGATGCCGGCGGCGTCGTCTACTACGCGAACTATTTGAAGTTCATGGAGCGCTGCCGAACCGATTGGCTGCGAGCTTTAGCGGTAGACCAGCAGCGATTGCGCGCGGAGCGGCAAGTGCAGTTTGCCGTGGTAAATATCGCGGTAGATTTTTTGCGCCCCGCGCTGCTGCATGATGAAATTCTCGTCACCGCTGCGCTTAATCGGCTCGCCGGTGCCACAATACATTTTAAGCAAACGATTATGCGGGGCAATGAACAATTGATCGATGCGACCGTGCGTGTCGCCTGCCTCGATTCGGCCACGTTGAAGGCGCGTGCCATCCCTAAGGATCTTTTCACGGAGTGGCGGAATGCCCAATGACTTGTCGGTTTGGACCCTGGTGCTCGATGCGAGCCCCATCGTGCAGGCGGTTGTGGCGCTGCTGCTCGCAGCCTCGGTCGCGTCGTGGGCGGTTATCTTTCGCAAAAGCCAGGTGATCGGGCGTTCGCGCCGCCAGGCCGAAAAATTTGAAACCGCATTCTGGTCGGGCGGGGATCTGGCCACCTTGTATCGGAACATCGAGACCAAGGGTCGCGCCGGTACCGGGCTGCAGAGCATTTTCGAATCGGGCTTCGGCGAGTTCAGCCGCCTGCGTCAGCAAGGCGTGCCGCCGGAGCAATTGTTGGAGGGCGCGCGGCGCGCGATGCGCGTGGCGCAGTTGCGCGAACTCGATCGCTTGGAGCAACACTTGGCAATGTTGGCGACGGTCGGCTCGACCAGCCCCTATGTGGGATTATTCGGCACGGTGTGGGGCATCATGAGTGCATTTCACAACCTCGGCAACGTACAGCAAGCAACGCTCGCCGCGGTGGCGCCGGGGATTGCCGAGGCACTGGTGACCACCGCCGTTGGATTATTTGCCGCGATTCCGGCCGTGGTGGCTTACAACAGGCTTGCCGACCAGGTCAGCCGTTTGGAACTTCGGTTCGATACGTTCATCGAAGAGTTTTCCACCATCTTGCAACGCCACGGTTCGCCGCGGCCGCAGGCGTAGCATGCCGGCGCCCCAACGCCGCAGAAGGTTGATGGCCGAGATCAATGTCGTGCCCTATATCGATGTCATGTTGGTTCTGCTGATCATATTCATGATCACCGCGCCGTTGCTGAAGGAAGGGGTTAAGGTTGATTTGCCCGACGCGGGGGCGAAGCCCATCGACGCCGATTTCTTGGCGAAGCATGAACCGTTGATCTTGACCATCGACTCGCGGGGCCGCTTGTTCATCAATTTCGGGCAGAACCAAGATCAGCCGGTACCTGACTCGACGGTAAGCTCTCGGACGGCAGCCCTTTTGCGCCGCGATCCGCAAACCCCCGTGCTGGTCAAGGCC
>JAQGOD010000420.1 GCA_028293775.1 Gammaproteobacteria bacterium | reverse complement strand
ATTGATCGCTTCCGGCAGCAAATCGAAAAACGCGACGCCGATGACGGCACCGGCGCTGAATCCCAGCACCAGATGCAGCTTGTCGCGCAATCTTAAGGCCAGCAGGCCGCCCAGCAGCGTGCTGCAGAATGCCGCAGCGGCGATGACTAGCAGTAACACAGTGTTATATTGCGGGCCATAATTTTAACTTTTTGGGGGCAGCGTGAGTTACGACACGTATCATAAGCGCAAAATAGGCAAACACGTGCTCAAGCCTGAAACCCAAATGATGGGTTACGGCTACGACCCGAGCTTGTCGGAAGGCTCTTTGAAGCCGCCGATATTTCTGACATCAACTTTTGTATTTAGAACCGCGCAAGACGGCAAGGATTTTTTCGACTACACCTCAGGCAGACGCGAACCGCCGGCGGGACAATCATCGGGTCTGGTCTATTCACGCTTCAACAATCCCAATCTGGAAGTTCTCGAGGATCGGCTGGCACTGTGGGAAGAGGGCGAAGCGGCCGCGGTATTCTCCAGCGGCATGTCCGCCATCTCGACCGTCATTTGGACCCACGTCCGCCCCGGCGATGTGGTTCTCATGAGTCAACCCCTCTATGGCGGCACAGAAACGCTTATCGAGAAAACCTTGCCGGCGTTTGGCGTGAGCGCAGTCGGGTTCAATCTGGGGCACGACCGCCAGTCTGTGCTGGAAGCCGCTGCGCAAGCTTCCAAGAAAGCCGAGCAATCCAAAGGCCGGGTCTGCCTCATTCTGGTCGAAACACCGGCCAATCCTACCAACAGCTTGGTCGACCTCAAATTGATGCGCGAAGTGTCCGAAACAATCGGCTCGCGGCAGAGCGGAGGGCGGCCGCCCGTGGCGGTCGACAACACTTTTCTCGGCCCGGTATTTCAACAACCGCTTCAGCATGGCGTCGATCTGGTCATGTACTCGCTGACCAAGTACGTGGGTGGTCACTCAGACCTGGTGGCGGGCGGAGTCGTCGGTTCGCGCGATGCGGTGGGGCCGGTGAAGAAATTACGCGGTGCACTCGGCACTCAGCTCGATCCGAACACGGCCTGGATGATCATGCGCTCCATGGAGACCCTGGCGCTTCGGATGAACAAATCCGCGGAGAACGCAGCGTTGGTGGCCGACTTTCTGCGCAAGCATCCGAAGATCGCCGCCGTCAATTATTTGGGGTTTCTGAGCCCCGCCGACCCCCGTACCGCTGTCTTCAAACGGCAGTGTCAAAATGCCGGTTCGACCTTTGGATTCGCCGTTAAGGGCGGCGAGGCTGAGGCGTTCCGCCTGCTCGATGCGCTGCAAGTGATCAAGCTGGCGGTGAGCCTCGGCGGCACCGAAACCTTGATGTCGCATCCGGCCAGCACCACGCATTCCGGCGTGGCCAAGCAAACGCGCGACCGGCTCGGTATTACCGATTCATTGATTCGAATATCGGTCGGGATCGAGGATTCGCACGATCTCATCGCCGACCTAAGCGACGCACTCGAAACCGTGTAGCACTTCACACAACCCATGGCTCGGCGCGGCGCGTTGAGCGCGCGCCCGTCATTCAAAGCTGCCTGCGAATGAGATGGGCCCGGCACATTGGCTCAAAACTTGAGCCCTAGCCAACCAAACTGCGAGGCCAGTCACAACCTTTTCGGCCTATCCAGCAAAAATAGCTCCGCTCGGGGAAACCCGCAATGATGTCAAATACCTTAGGAGCTCTCATGCATAAGATTTTAAGCGTAACCCTGGCGACCGGAGTAATGGTTGCGGGCATTGCGCAGGCTGCCACGACGACTACCACCTTTGCGGTGACTGCAACGGTGCAGTCAACTTGTTCCGCAACGGCCGCAACCCTGGCATTCCCCAACTACACGCCCGGCGGCGGCACGCAGATCGGCAATACCACCATCAGTGTCAAATGCACCAAGAACACACCCTTTAGCGTGGCGCTTAACGCAGGCTCGACCACCGGCGATACCTTCGCTCAACGCGTAATGGGTTCAGGCGCGAACACCTTGCAGTACAACCTGTACACCACCGCCGCGCTCGGGACCATATTTGGCGATGGCACCGGCGGCACCGGCACCGCAGCCGGCACCGGCCTCGGCGTCGCGACGGCAAACAGCGTGCAGGTCTTTGGGCAACTTCCCGACAACGCCACGAACCAAGCGGCGGTGCCAGGCGCTTATAGCGACACCATCACGGTCACAGTCACGTATTGATCAAAGGGTTCTCGCGGCGGCGTGCCGCTGCCGCGAGAGAAAATCCATGCGCAAGATTCACGCAATGACGCTGATCTTCGGTGCGATGGCCGCTGCGGCAAACGCGAGCACCTTCAATATTTCGCCCATCCGGGCGGAATTGAACGCGAGCCACCGCACCGAAGCACTGACCATTACGAACGAGGAGGATAGTCCCGTCGTGGTGCAAATCCGCGTGGTGAGCTGGTCGCAAAGGGACGGCGCGGAACAGCTCGAGGACACGCGCGAAATATTGGCGACGCCGCCGGTGCTGCAGATACCCGCAATGGGTCAGCAAATCATCCGTGTCGCTCTGCGCCGCACGCCGGATGCGACGCAAGAGCTAACCTATCGAATCATTTTCGAGGAAGTGCCGCAGGCGGCGCCGAAGGAATTCACCGGACTGCGCGTCGCGCTGCGGCTGAGTATCCCGATATTCGTGGCTCCTGCGCAGGGGAAGGCAAATGCGCAAGTCGCCTGGGCGTCGCGCTGGCTTCCAAACGGCCAACTCGAGCTCGCAGCGACCAACAATGGCAGCGGCCACTTGCAAATCACCGATTTCGAGGCGCAGTTCCCCGGTTCGCTGATGCCGCTTCGCGGAGTGACCTCCAAGTATGTGCTGCCGGGCAGCCGTATGAGCTGGACTTTGACTCCGCCCGCGGATGCCATACGGCAAGGCCTGATTCCGATCCGCGGTCACAGCGACAAAGGGGATTTTTCCGCCGACGTTGCGCCCAGCGACCTCTAAGAGCCACGGGTTGGCGCGTGGCCACAACCAGGCTGATCCGAATTGCACACGCGCTGCAGACATATTCTGGTGTTCTGCTGATACTGTGGCTTAGCGCTCAGTCCGCCTTCGCGGCGGACCCCTCGCAGCTCACGCAGTCCGTCGTGGAAGTCACAGTAAGCGGCGCCGATGCCGGGGAAATGCTCGTCGTGTTGCGCGGCCCGCAAGGCGAGTTGTACCTGGAAGAGGGCGATTTTTCGCGGCTGCGGCTGCGCAGGCCCAACACCGCAGCGCTCCTGTTTGAGGGCCGGCGCTATTTCGATCCCAGAGCCATCAAGGGCTGCTCGGTAACCATCGATGAGCGTTTGCAGCGCGCCGTCATTTCCGCGCCGACTGCCTCGCTCGACACCACGCATCTCAGCGCCGCGGAGCGACGCACACCGGACATCACGCCGGCTTCCCCCGGCGCCTTTTTAAATTACCAGCTTTCGGCGCAGCAAATCGACCGTCAGAACTTGGGCGGCGCCTATACCGAACTGGGTCTTTTCGCGGGAGCCGGCGTGATGACGAACACCGCGGTCGCTCGCTATGGCGGCGGCGAGAATCAATTAGTCAGGCTGGACACCACCTACACTAGGGATTTCCCCGCAACGCTCGAGACCTTGAATCTCGGCGACGCCATCAGTGATGGGGCCAGCTGGGGTAATGCCGTGCGCTATGCCGGCGTGCGCTGGAGCCGAAACTTCGGCCTGCGTCCGGATTTGTTGACCACGCCGCTGCTCGCCACTTCAGGCAGCGCCACGGTGCCCTCGACGGTGGATGTCTTCGTGAACAATCAATTGGTATCCAGCAATCAGTTGCCGCCGGGACCCTTTGTGATCGATCGGTTGCCCACGGTTTCAGGCACCGGCGATGTCAGCGTCGTGATACGGGATGCACTCGGCCGCGAGCAAGTGGTCACGCAGTCCTTCTATTCGAGCACCACCCTGCTGGCCCAGGGCTTGAGCCAATATTCGGTCAATCTCGGCAAGATTCGCGACGACTATGGCCTAGAGAGCAATGAATATGGCCCTCTGCTCGGCGAGGTGAGTTATCGACGGGGCATTACCGACGGCATAACCCTCGAGGGGCACGCCGAATATCTTGCGCGCGAGGCGCACGCTGCCGGGCTCAACGCGGCCTTCGCCGTGGGTCGAATCGGCGTCATCAACTTCACTGCGGCCAATGGCGGAGATGCGGCCGGCTCCGGATGGCTGCGCGGGGTTGGTATAGAACATCGCGGCACCAACACGAGTTTCGTCGCGAGCAGCCTGTGGGCATCCAATGAATTCTCTCAGGTGGGCGAGCCTCTAGATCCCGCCCTTCGGATGCGGCAGCGCAGTCTTCTGCAGACCGGCATGGGGCTGGGCCGCTTCGGATCCCTATCGCTGGCGTATGTGCTCAAATCGTTTCGTTATTCGACCGTGCAGCTGACACTCTGTTTGACTCAATTCATCAGCTTCGGGCGGTTCGGCTCGCTCTATCTCATTGTG
>JAQGOD010000411.1 GCA_028293775.1 Gammaproteobacteria bacterium | reverse complement strand
TGGGCGACCCCGACACTCGGGAACTTGCGCGCATCCTCGCTCATGGGCTGCCCGTGCTTCGCCAGGAGCGAGCCGTTCAGACGAAGACTCTCCGCGGCGACGATCGCGGGATCGGCACTGAGCGCTTCGAGCGTATGGACGGCCGCTTGTGAGTCGTCGAATGCTAGCGCCGCCGAGCTGTTCCGTGCGGCGATTTCCGCCTGGACCTGCAACCGTTGCACCAGGGCGCGCCGGTTCGATTGGTAATCAGTTACGGTAAGCACGATGCCGGCCAGAAGGAGCGCTACGCCGCTGGAGAAAGTTGCGAGCAGCATGAGCTTGCCGCGCACGGGCAAGGACCCAACCCAGCGTCTTAGATTGTTCATTTAAGGCTTTCCCTGTTCGACGACCGCGGCAAGCTGTAGCAAGTTTGAGCTGATGCGAAGGCCCGCGTGCTGTGCATTATCGACATTGATGATGAATCGCAGATGGTTCTCTTCGGAGTACAGTTCAATGATCCCGCCGTGACGCGCGAATCCCTTCGAATCGCTCACGGTGAGCATCGGAGGTCCGGGTGCGTGCGCGGCAATGGTTAATTTTGAAGCCCATTTATCCTCGACATAGAGCACGCTGCAGCCGTCCGTTTTGCTGGAGTCTTCGATCTGGCGCACCGCGAGCGGCCGTGCGCCGACGCGTTTGCTTTCAATTCCCACTTCGAGGATTTCACGCATGCCGGGGGCACCCAGAAAGCATATGGTCAGCGGCTCATCGGGCGCAGCCGAGGGCCATTCGACAAATTTCACGAAATTCAACAGGTACCCAGACTTCAACAGAGTCTCGCGCCGCACGGTTGCCTCATCCGCGGCACTTGGCCGCGACAACGCTGCGATTATCACGGATGAGGCAAATAGCACGCGCACGGCGATTGTCCACGCCGTCCGAGGCTCGCCCGTCGTCCGTTGCACACCTGTATCCGGTCGCACGTGCTCTAGAACCGCCAGCTAACTTTTGCATAGGCGCTGCGCCGGACTTGCGATGCGGTCACGCTGGTACCAATGTCGTTGGATTCCACGTGCCTCTCCTTGAGCAGATTCTGACCCACCAGGCTCAATTCCACGCGCTCCGCCGGGCGCCACGACAGTCGGGTGTCGAGACGTGTGTACGAGGGGAGCTGCTGGGCCGGAAGGCCGTCCACGAAATAGATACTTGTGTCCCAGGAAAAACCGTGGGACAGGTTCAAGGACGAGCGCAGCTGTGCTTGGCGGCCGGGGTTCGAGCCCTCGATGTTCGCTGCCGTGGTGGTATCCAAGCTGATCGAGTCCGCGCGCAAGTGCATCTTAAGCCACGCAAAACCGGGACTCAACGTCCAGCGATCGGTTATTTTAAAATGCGCGCTGGCCTCAATTCCTTCCGTCGTGCCATGCAGCAGATTGCCGAACACGAACGGGATCTCGGTATATGGAACGGGGCCGCTCACTGCAAACGGTACACGCGGTTCCACGCTGCGCAGATCGCGGTACTGGTTAAAAAACGTCGCTACGTCGATCGAAATCCACGTATTCGCTTGCACCCGATAACCCAGCTCGGTCGCGAGCAGATGTTCGGATTTCTCCTGATAGTTACCGTCTATCGTAGCAACCGCGGGAGTGCCATCGGGTAAGGGAAACGCCGCGATATTGAATTCGCCGCTTACATCGTCGCGGGTCGGAGTCCTGGCAGCCTGCGAAGCTGCCGCCCAAAACGTGTTGCGCGAAGTCGGTGTCCACGCCATGCGGATGCTTGGCTCGACCTCGAAGCCAGTGTAGTCGTTGTGTTCGAGTTTCATTCCAATCGTCAAGAACACGCGATCGGGCCTTAGCGTGATTTCATCTTGAAGGAAGGCGCTAAAGAGCTGCAAGGTTCGAGCCGATGGAATAAACGACTCATCGATGGTGCCCCCAATTCGATCGGCACTGCGCCGGTATCCCGCGCCCCACACCAGATCCTGGCGGGAGCCCAGAATGAGATGTTGCTGGTAATCGAAATCGATCGTATTGCGCTCCTCGTTTGATTCCGGACCTGAGCGGGTATAGCGATCAAAATAGAATTGCGTGGTCGTGTCGAAGCGGCTCGAGACAACGTGATTCCAGCGTCCGAGAACATTTCCGCCCGCTAGATCGGCATTCCTGCGCACGTTCTCATTGTCGGACGTCGCGATCGATTCGATGTGCTCGATGATGGCGCCCTCCCTGCCGGAATAGAGATCCCCCTGTAACGTCACGGAATCCTTCGGCGTGAAGGTGCCGTCCACGCGAAAGCCACCGTGCAGCAGGTGCCAACCATCGTTTGCGTTTTGTCCATTCAGATCGGTCAAATCGCTCCGGTCGAGATATTTGGTGAACACCCGGTAGCTCACCTCCTCACCGATTGCTCCGCCGTAGCGCGCCGTGCCGAAGGCTTTGTCCAGTGTTCCGCCCCCCGCGGTTAGTAGTGCACCCTGGGTATCTTTGGCCTGAAAGGTGATCACGTTAATAACGCCGTTCACGGCATTGGCGCCCCAGACGGTGGCGCCGGGGCCGCGAATCACTTCGATGCGCTCAATGTCCTCCAGCGGTACGTCTTGGGTATCCCAATTTACGCCGCCGGACGTCGGCTGATATACGGCGCGTCCATCGATGAGAACGAGTAATTTGTCTGAAAACTGATGATTGAAGCCCCGCGCCGAGATGGCCCAGGTGTTGGCGTTGATTTGCGCCACATCGAGTCCGGGAACCATGCGCAGCAAACCCGGAATACTCAAGGCTCCGGAACGGCGGATGTCTTCCTGGTTAATGACGAAAATCGCAGCAGCCACCTGCGAGAGCTTCTGCTCTTTCTTCGAGACCGAGGTCACTGGTTCGTTCATCAGCTCCTCGAGACTCATCTGCGTCAAATCGCGCGTCCCACTGGCCTGCAAATCGGCGGCCGCGCAAGTGGGGACCGTCAACGCAGCGCACAGAAGCGAGATCGCCCAGCGCGGAGCTAAGAGCGCTCGGGAACCTGATTTTGAGCCTATCACTGGACACTCTCCTGATGAACAGCACCGTGCGGCTCATGCAGCGGCAGCCGTATGATGAAGGTCGTGCCTTTGCCGCATTCGGTCTCGAAGCGCAGCGTACCTCCATGTTTGTTGACGATGACACTGTGGGAAATGGCGAGGCCTTGGCCGGTCCCTCTTCCAACTGTTTTGGTCGTGAAGAAAGGGTCGAAGATCTTATCGCGGGCGGATTCGGGAATCCCCGTGCCGGTGTCTGCAATTGATATCTCAACGGCGTCACCGTCGAGTTGCGTGCGCACCGTGAGCCTGCCGAGGGTTCCGGTGTCTTTGACGACATCCGATATCGCGTGTGAAGCATTCACCAACAAGTTGAGGATCACTTGATTGATCTCACCCAAGTAGCACGGCACGGGCGGCAGCTCGCCGTACTGTGCATCGATCTCCGCGACGTATTTATATTCGTTGTGCGCAATCACCAACGTGCTGCGAATTGCTTGGTTCAAGTCGGCCAACGATTTAACCGCTTGGTCTGGGTGCGCGAATTCCTTCATCGAGCGAACTATGGTGGCGATACGTCCCAATCCTTCGATGGAACTTTCGATCGCGAGAGGCGCGTTCTCTAGGATGTAATCAAGATCGGCTGCCTTGTCGGCGGCGGCCGCTAAGAACGCCGCGCCGACCACATCGCCTCCTGATCGCACTGCATGCTCAAGGTCCCGATAAGCGAGAATCGCGGACGCAATATCGGGGAGGGCGGTGCGTACGAACTGCAAGTTGTCCGAGACGAACTGCACCGGAGTGTTGATCTCGTGAGCGACCCCCGCGGCCAATCGACCCACGGATTCGAGCTTTTGCGCCTGGCTGCGTTCGAGCTGGAGCGTTTTAAGCGAATGCTCGAGGGTCAGAATGCGGCGCCCCGTATTGAGACGGGCGATGAGCTCCGGTTCATGGATGGGTTTGACCAGATAGTCGTCGGCACCGGCCTCCAGACCCGCAATGACATGTGCCTTGGCATCGCGGCCGGTCAGCAACAGCATGTATACGTAGCCATCGAGCGCCAAGCTGCGCACAGCCTTGCACAGCTCGATCCCGTCCATTCCCGGCATCTCCCAGTCCGTCACCAGCATTGGGTAGCAATGGTCGGTCATTTTGCGCAGAGCGGCCGTACCGTCCGCGACAGCATCGACTTCGTAACCCGCTTGATTGAGAAGCCGCGTCATACGTTTTCGGGTGACCGGATCATCTTCGGCCAGCAGAATGCGCATCCGCTCCCCGATCGGTGCCGCTTGGGCCTCACCGGAGATCGGCATGGCCACTTCCATCGCTGCCTCGAGCTGAGGTCTTACTTCATCGAAAGCGGCACGCAGCGCGGCCACCAATCGACCTGCCTCCGCCACTTGACCACTGGAGCGAGCGTGAGCCTCCAGCATCTTCGCTAGGGATCCCACCACGACCGCACCCACCGAGTCGCTGCTCGACTTCAAACTGTGCGCGCACCGGCCCAGAACGAGGAGATCGGCTTTCTCGAGCGCTGCATCCATGGCCGTTAGCTGCGCGATGGTTTCGCTGAAAAACGTTCGGATCACATCAGCGAAATCATCGCCCATCAATTCACGTAGTGCGCTCAAAGCGACTTCGTCCAGCGGCGAGTCGATCGATGCTGCCAGTTCGATAGACCCCGAATTAGGCTGTTCGATCTGCGCCAGTGCGGATTGCAGCTGTGCCTTGCTCACCGGTTTCGTCAGCCACGCGGCCACTCCCAATTCACTCGCCTCCGCGGCGCGCTCTCCCAGCGTGCTCAACACGATGCAGTGCGTTGTGTCAATCGCGGGGTCAAGGCGCAGTTCGCGCAGAAACTCCACGCCGTTCATTTCCGGCATCTGGTAGCCCAGGAGCACCACATCGAACGGCTCGCCGGCCTCTGCGGCAGCGCGGGCGGCCGCGAGTCCCAAGCGTCCTGAACCCACACTTTCGTACAGCACCTTCGCGCGTTGCAGGTGATGCTCGAGAATGCAGGAATTGGTCGAGTCGTCATCCACGATGAGAACTTTCAGTCCCCGGAGGTTAGGTGTGCCCGCGACATCGAGCGTAGCTCCACGCGTGCGCGCGGCAACATCCTTCTCAGCGTGCAATTGATGCTTCTGGAAATGGTGGGCTCGCGAGGACAACGTCTAGCTCGAAAGCGCCTTGGTTCGCTCGGCGAGCGCTACGACTTTGCCTACTCGCCATAGTGATTCGCCGTGGTGTTTAAAGGAGATGACTGCGCTGCAGGAGTTGTTGCGTTGCCGGGGAGCTTGTGCTTAGTCTCGCTGGCGTGGGGGTCCGGTAGTCACAGTTTCATGACATAAAGCGATAGCTGCCACGCAAATGCAGAGAGTATCTGTCGGACGTGAGTTTTCATTTCTGGAAAGGGACGCTAGCTGACGGCAGCTCGCGACGCAGATTGACTGCACAGACGCGAATACGGGATGATTCGCTGCGACTCGGTAGAAGGACGGGGGACTGTCAGAAATTCTGTGTGTCGAGCCGTTTGATTAACGATTGACCTCGAAGCGATCACCGAACACCATCGCCAATTGGGCTTTGGCTGCGGCCCACTCGCGTGGAGGCATCGACCACTTTTGAGTGATCTCGCGCGATTGCAGCTGAACAACGGCGGCCGTGTTGGGGGCGTCACGGCTGAGTGGACGGATCGCAATGATTATCCGGATAGTCGCGGCACTTTGCACGATCGCACTGGAGACAGCGACAGTTGGACCGAAGGCGATGTCATCCAGGCCGACTTCGGTCCGTATCGTAAGTTGTGGCGACATGTTCGGATGATACACTTGGCGCAGCTCGACCGATTTGCTCGCTGCGGATTGGCGGGCGGTAACATAAACCATACTGTGCTGTCCTGAATTGCATTCGATCGCCGACGACACCAGACAAGGAAGAACGATGCACAGCGGCAGTCTGCAGTTTCGCGTCTTCGTGTCTTGCGTTTTCCTTTTCGCTTGGACCGGCGCCCAGGCGCAGCTGCTGACAGCCAAACAGGATTCGGTTTACTCGAACGTCCTCAAGCAGAATCGGCCCGTCGAAGTCTATCTACCGAAGGAATTCGAGGCGGATGCCACGCAGCGCTACGAAACCCTATACGTGCTCGACGGCGATTGGAACACAAAGATCGTGGTCGACATCGTCAATTTTATGCACCAGGTCCTATTCATCCCCCCGGTAATCGTCGTCGGCGTGCCGAATGTGATCGACGAGCACGGCAACACTCGTGATCACGATTTCACCCCGACATTGGTGGTCGCCGACAGGCCGCACTCGGGTGGCGCAGCCGACTTCCTTCGCTTTTTGAAGACCGAACTCGTCCCATACATCGATCAGCACTACCCGACGAACCAGGTTCACCTCGTTCACGGTCACTCGTTGGGCGGACTGTTTCTGATGTACGCGCTGCTGCACGAGCCGGCGCTGTTCGATGGTTACCTCATTCTCGATCCGGCCATGTGGTGGGACAAGCATGCGCTCGATGCCGTCATCGACCAGAAACTGGCCGACATCCCGACGAAGGGCAAGGCGATCTAC
>JAQGOD010000406.1 GCA_028293775.1 Gammaproteobacteria bacterium | reverse complement strand
CTGACCGGATTCATGGTCATGTTGCCCCATAGCTTGGTCCAGACCTCGCGCCGGATGCGGTCCGACGCCACAGCATTGATGCCCCCTTCCCGCAGCGCGCCTACTACGGCATCAACTCGCGCCGAGACCGATCCAGCGGGCTCGCCGAGAATGAGTCGATCGGCCGCTACGACTTGCACGTGTGCGGGGGAAAGGACCCGCGCCGACGCGTGGACTACCGAGCCCAATACCCGTTCGCGCGGGAAAGCGCACTCTTGCGTTCGGTCAGGGTCCACCGACCGCAGATTATGATTTTCGAGCGCTCCGCCAAAATCGTGGAAGAACCACCACGGGATGCCATTGGTGGCGCTGATCACCACTGTCGCTGGGCCGAACAGAGGACTCAAGCGCGGTGCGAGTGCCGGCAAAAGTTGCGCCTTTACCGCAAGGAACACGTATTCCTGTACGCCGAGTTCAGCCGCAGTTCCTGCTTGAGGCCGGCTCTGTCGGACCTCGCCGTCGCGCGCGACACTCAATCCCGTCGCGCGCAGGGTGTCGAGGGTTGCGCCGCGCGCGAGCATGGACACCTTCCAACCGGCCCGATCCAACGCATCGCCTATCCACCCGCCGATGGCACCTGCACCCACGATCGCTGCTGAAGGACTCACTTAGCGACAATATCAGCACTGCCGCCGCAAGAGACTAGCCATGGCCGGCCGCTGTATAGGACCATGCGCGGAACTGCAGCAGCGCAATGCGTCGCCATACCTCGTTTTCACATTATAAACACTCTATATGTTGCTATTTATAAAGGTATTTAATTGAATAGAAAAAAGGGCCAATCCGCATCCACGCCGTGGGTCGCGTTATTTGATTTGGACGGCACGCTGACTTGGCACGATACCTTGCTGCCATTTTTGTTGGGCTTCCTCCGGCGCCGTCCGCACAAGGCGTTGAAGCTCTGGCGCCTGCCTTTCGCCCTCGCCCGCTATTGGCAAGATCGCGATCGTGGGGCTCTTAAGTCAAGCGTGATCCGCATGATCATGGGCGGCGTGCGGCGCGACGTAATCGATGCGTGGGCCCAGGCCTTCGTCGAGCAACTTGAGGCCAAGCAGCGCTTTCGGCCCCTCGCCCTCGCCGTCGTGGAGGCACATCGCACCGCGGGTGATCATTTGGTTCTACTTTCTGCAAGCCCCGATCTGTATGTGCCGCTCATCGGCCGGATGCTCGGATTCGAACGAACTCTGTGTACGGAACTTGAGTGGCGGGGAGATCACCTGGACGGCCGACTGAAAACAGCCAATCGGCGGGGCGAGGAAAAACTGGTGTGCTTGACTTGGCTGCGCGGGCAATACCGCAATCTGCCCATGATCGCCTATGGAAACTCAGCGTCGGATCTAGACCACTTGCGCCAGGCGGATCGTGCGCTGCTGGTGAATGGCGACGGTGCGGCGCGACGCCTGGCCGCACGATGGAACATCGCGGTCTCCAACTGGAGCTAACTGGAACTAGGTCCGCGGTCGCATGCCCTGCAAAGAGCGATGCAGCTTGAGCAGCAATTTTTCAGTGGTCGCCCAATCGATGCACGGGTCGGTGATGGACATGCCGTAAACGAGCTTGCTCAAGTCCTTGGGGATCGACTGGCTACCCCCCTGCAAATGGCTCTCGAGCATGAGGCCGACAATGGAGCGGTTGCCGTCCACGATCTGGGTAACGCAATTTTCCGCCACCAAAGGCTGCAGCTCGGCGTCCTTATTCGAATTGCCATGGCTGCAGTCGACCACAATCGTCGGCGGCAAGCCCGCCGCCGTCAACTCTCTTTCCGCCACCGCGATACTCACGGCATCGTAATTGACGCGCCCGCCGCCGCCTCGTAATACGATGTGCGCGTGTTGATTGCCGCGCGTGCGAAATACCGCGGACTGGCCCTGTTGCGTGATGCCTAGAAAATGATGCGGTCGGCGTACCGATTGCAGCGCGTTGATCGAGGCGGCGAGCGCACCATCGGTGCCGTTCTTGAATCCTACGGGACTCGACAAGCCGCTGGCCATTTCTCGATGGGTTTGCGACTCCGTCGTTCGAGCACCAATGGCCGTCCACGTGATGAGTTCCGACAAATACTGCGGCATGATCGGGTCGAGCGCTTCAGTGCCCGCGGGAAGTCCCAGCTCGGCAATGTGCAGCAGTAGCTCCCGAGCCATCAGGATGCCCTTTTCGATGTGAAAAGAATCATCCATGTCCGGATCGTTGATCAATCCCTTCCATCCAACGGTGGTGCGCGGCTTCTCGAAATACACGCGCATGACGAGCAGCAGCGTGGAGCCGACCTCCAGCGCCAATTGCTTCAATCGCCCGGCGTATTCGCGCGCGGCCGCAACATCGTGAATCGAACAAGGCCCCACAACCACAAACAAGCGGCGATCACGGCGCTCCAGAATGGCCCTCACCGCCTCTCGCGACTGCAACACCGTATCTGCGGCTTTGTCGGTGATGGGCAAGCGGCGCTTGACCTCTTCCGGCGTAGCCAGTAAGTCGCTCGATGCGACATTGACGTTTTGCAGTTGCTCTTGGATATTCGCCACCGTTTTTCCTACATCGACGTGCGAATGGTCCAGAGTTCCGGAAAAAACTTCAGCTCCAACGCTTTGGTGAGATAGCTCACGCCGCCGGTGCCTCCGGTGCCGCGTTTGAAGCCGATGATTCGCTCGACCGTTTTCACATGGGCAAATCGCCATAGCTGAAACTTGTAGTCAAGATCGACCAATCGCTCCGCCAGCTCGTACAAGTCCCATTCCTTGACCGAGTTGTGATAGACGCTGAGCCATGCCGCGGCGACCTGCTTACTGGGCTCATAGGGCTGGCTAAAATCGCGGTCGATGGTCTGCGGCGGCAGGTCCATGCCGCGCCGGCTCAAGAGCCTCAAGACCTCATCGTAGAGGCTGGGCGCACGCAATGCGCGCTCGAGCGATTCATGAACCGCCGGCTCATTGCCGAACACCCTGATGGTATCGGCGTTCTTATTGCCGATGGTAAATTCCAGCATGCGATATTGCGGTGATTGAAAGCCCGAGGATTTCCCCAGCGTATTGCGAAACGCGGAATAGTCGTGCGGCGTGATCGTGGCCAATACATCCCATGACTGCAGCAGCTGTTGCTGTATGGTGGAAACGCGCGCCAGCATTTTAAATGTGGGCCCAAGATCATCGCGCCGGACGCAATCGATCGTGGCATTGAGCTCATGCAGGCACAGCTTCATCCACAGCTCGGAGACCTGATGAATGATGATGAAGAGCATCTCGTCGTGGTGGTAAGACAAGGGATGCTGCGCCGAGAGCAACTTATCCAAGTTAAGGTACTGCGAATAGCTCAAGGCCTCGCTCAAATCCCAATGGACCTGCTCGTCACTTAAGTCCACGAACGGCTTGACCCGCGGCGGTGTCTCGCTCATGTGTTACGTCTTGAATACCCAGGCCGGTACCGTGCGCCAGCCCGCCAGCAGCTCGCGGTCGAGGCGGCGATAATCTGGCTCGAGCTTCTCCACCAAACGCCAGAAGCTTGCGGAATGGTTCATATGATTGGTATGCGCCAGCTCGTGAATGAACAAAGAGCGCACATCCTCTGGGCGCAAAAACACCAAGGAAAATTTCAAGCTCACCGTGC
>JAQGOD010000389.1 GCA_028293775.1 Gammaproteobacteria bacterium | reverse complement strand
CGCGATGTTGCGAGCCTCGCAGAACTCATCTCAGAGCGAGTGGGACAACATGAGGATCCAGGCGCTCTCGAGTTGTTGGCGCAGTACGATGCCTGGCGCGCGGCGGATCGGAAGGGAGTCATTGCATTCACCGACGGGCTGGTCCGGGTTTTTTCGAATCCTCTACTCTCTGTGCGCACATTGCGCAATCTAGGGTTGCTTGCATTCGACCTATTGCCGCCCGCCAAGGCTGCCCTATCGCGCCTCAGCACAGGCGGCGACGGACGCGTGCCCAAGTTGGCGCGCGGTGTGGCGCTCACATGAGCCGCACGCGATCCAACGAGTTCGACGCTGTGATAGTCGGCGGCGGCGTCCTCGGCCTCGTGATGGCGTGCCTTTTGCTGGCACGCAAGCTGAGCACGTCGGGCAGGGTGGCGGTGGTTGCCGATCAGCCCGCAGCCGCACTTCCCCCGGATGCCGATTGGGATCTGCGCGTCTTTGCCATGAGCCGCGCATCGGAGCGGCTGCTCAAACTTTGCGGCATCTGGAACTCCCTGCCGCCTGCCCGCGTCTTCCCGTATGAACGCATGTGCGTCTGGGACGCCGCGGGTCAGCCGCAGGGCTTAGGATCGCTCAGCTTTGATTGCGCGCAAATCGGCGAACCCAATCTGGGCCACATCATCGAGGGCCGCGCGCTGCAATGGCAATGCCTGCAATCCGCCCGCGCTGCCGGTGTCGTGTTGATCGAGGGAGCTGCGGCGGCCATCGTTGCAGGCGATGAGAATGTCACGCTGCATTTGACGGACGGGCGTGAACTGCGCAGCGCGTTGCTCGTGGCGGCCGACGGGAGCGAGTCCAAAACACGGCAGTTACTGGGAATAAGCACCGCCGGTCATGCCTACCATCAAGATGCGTTGGTGGGGCATGTGCAAACCTCAAAACCCCACGGCCAGACGGCATGGCAGCGCTTCCTGAACACCGGGCCAATGGCCTTGCTGCCGCTTGGCGACGGCCGTTCCTCGATCGTCTGGAGCGTCTCACGAGATCAGGCGTCGCACTTGCGTGCCATGGATCCTAAAAGCTTCGGACAGGCTCTGACCGAGGCCAGCGGCGAGGTATTGGGACGGTGCGAGCTCACCACCCAGCTGGCGAGCTTTCCGTTGAAGCTGCAATACGCAGTGGGTTACGTGCGTCCTCGCGCGGTATTGCTGGGCGATGCCGCGCACGTCGTGCACCCGTTGGCGGGGCAAGGACTGAATTTGGGACTGCTCGATTGTGCGGCGCTCGCGCAGGTGCTGGGAGATGCCCAAAGTGCGGCGCATTTCGGCGACTACAAGCATCTTCGGCGCTACGAGCGGTGGCGGCGCAGTGAAAATCTCTTGGCGGCTGCGGCACTGGACGCATTGGAGCGGTTGTTTTCAAACAGCGATCCCAAGGTCGCGGCCTTGCGCACGGCGGGTTTGAGCGCCGTGCAACGCATGCCGTTCATGAAACGCCGTTTCGCGCAGCGGGCCCTAGGGCTAGCGGGTGACGTTCCCGAATTCTTGAAGGCGATCTAGCTTCGCGGCACAAATAAAATCGTTTATCGACAGCCCGCCGATCGAGTGGGTGGAATAGGTGATGTCACAGTGGTCATAGCCCACCTCGAGGTCGGGATGATGGTCCTCGATGTTTGCCAGGTAAGCCAGTCCGTTGACGAAGCTCATGGTCCGATAGAAGTCTTTGAACTTCAGTGAACGCTTGATGCTTTTGGCGTCTTTGGCGATCTTCCAATCCTTGTGCAACTGCTCGCCGAGCAGTTTGACCTCGGCGGGAGCCAAGGGCTCGACGCCGCCTTCACACGGAGCGCATTTTCTTTCGGCCAAGTCCGTCATGTCGAGATCCTCGCATAGGTGCGCTCGATATAGCGCTCCACCAGGTCCTGAAATTCCTCGGCGATCCGCTCACCCTTGAGCGTTACGGTCTTTGCACCGTCTTCGTACACCGGGGCTACAGGGTGCTCGCCCGTGCCCGGCAAGCTGATGCCGATGTTCGCGTGCTTGCTCTCGCCGGGCCCGTTGACGACGCAGCCCATGACGGCCACCGTCATGTCGGCGACGCCCTCGCGTTGCTTGCGCCACTCCGGCATGCGATGACGAATGTGGCTTTGAATCTTCTGCGCCAATTCTTGAAAGTAAGTGCTGGTGGTGCGTCCGCAGCCCGGGCAGGCAATCACCATGGGCGTGAATGCACGCAGACCCATGGTTTGCAGAATTTCTTGCGCGACGATGACTTCCTGGGTGCGATCGCCATTGGGTTCCGGCGTCAATGAAACACGAATGGTGTCGCCGATGCCTTCCTGCAACAGCACGCCCATGGCTGCCGTAGAGGCCACGATGCCTTTGCTGCCCATGCCGGCCTCGGTGAGCCCTAGGTGCAAGGGGTAGGCGCAGCGGCCCGCCAGATTGCGGTATACGGCGATTAAGTCCTGCACGCCGCTGACTTTGGCGCTGATGACGATCATGTTGGACCCGAGCCCCAAACTTTCAGCGCGCTTCGCGCTGTCCAAAGCCGAGACGACGATGGCTTCACGCATCACATCGATGGCAGCCAACGGGGTTTGCAGCTTCGAGTTCTCGTCCATCATGCGGGTGAGCAGGTCCTGATCGAGACTGCCCCAGTTCACCCCGATGCGTACCGGCTTCTGATACCGGATCGCGGTTTCGATCATTTCGGCGAATTGCGGATCGCGCTTACTGCCCCGGCCCACATTGCCCGGATTGATGCGCAGTTTGCCGAGCGCCTCGGCGCAGGCAGGATGGGCTTTCAGCAGCTTGTGGCCGTTGAAATGAAAGTCGCCCACCAGGGGAGTGGCGATGGCTTGGGCATCCAGCCGCTCGCGGATATGGGGCACAGCGGCGGCGGACTCGTCGTTGTTGACCGTAACCCGCACTAATTCGGAGCCGGCGCGCGCCAGCGCTTTGACCTGCGCCACGGTGCCTTCGATGTCGGCCGTGTCGGTGTTGGTCATGGATTGCACGACGATGGGCGAGGGGCCGCCTATGGAGACTGCACCCACTTTTACAATCAAGGAATGTCGACGGGATCTCATATGGGCATTATACCCGGAGCGCCGGGTTGGGGCAGGCCGGTACAATTCGGGCATGAATTCACTCGAAACGGAGTGCCTGGAACTCAAGGCCGCCGGTGTTATCGACGAAGCCACGGCGAGTCGGGCTGTGGCTTTGGAGCGCGGCAGCATTTTCTCCGTATTCGAAGAGCTGCGCTTCGCCCTCTATGCAGCCGTCGCGGCCATCACAACAGGCTTGGGCCTGCTCCTTAAAGAAAATTTGAACCGCATTGGAGCGGCGGCGCTCATTGGGGCGCTGGCGCTGGCCGCGTGTGGCTGTTATGCAACTGCGCTGCGCACGCTGTTGCGCGGCAAAACACGCAGCATCGGCGGCGACTATGTATTGCTGCTCGGCGCGCTGATCGCCAGCGCTGATTTGGCGTATGCCGAATCCCAATTTCATTGGTTGGGATCCGAGTGGCAGTGGCATGTATTGATCCTTGCCGCCTTTCACGCTGCCACGGCCTATGTGTTCAATTCGCGCCTCCTGCTGAGCGCCTCGCTCGCCTCCGTTGCGGGGTGGTTTGGTATCGAAGGGCGCATCGCAACCTTATTTGACACGGTTGGCTCGAGCGGAAATCTAGGCATGCACGCGATCATTTGTGCCGCGACGATTCTGGTCTGGCGTTGGGGCAATCGCCGTCTTGGCGGCTCTGTGCAATTTGAAACCGTGTTCGAACACTTTGCCGCAAATATCGGCTTCTGGGGTGCCCTGGCGCTTTGCCTCACACCGGGCTCTCGACTCGCGGGCGTCGCGATACTCCTTGCACTCGCGGCCGCGTGCCTCATAAAGGCGCTGCGCAGCGCTCAGGAAATGTTCGCCGTCTACGGCGCTGCCTACACGGCGTTGGCTTTGTGCTGCCTGGAAGCGCAAGTCACTCGGCGCGGACTGTCGGCGGCACTGCTCGAGCTTGCGACGGTTGTGGCCGGAGCACTGCTGTTGTGGAACTTCCACCGGCGTCTGAAGCGAGCCGCCGCATGAAGGCATTTCTTCCCACGCCGCAGCAGGAGCGTTGGATGACGATTGCATCGCGCCTGCACTTGGCTCTGGATCATCCCTGGATTGCGCAACGGGCCGGCGGCTGGACGGCACCTTCGTTGATTGCGCGCTGCGCATTCTTCGTGCTCGGCACGGTTGCCGCGGGGCTCACCTTGGCGGTCTTCGATTTTCTGCACTTGCCGGGTGACATGTTTGCGGCGGGCATGGTCATGCTCATCGCCGCAGAATGGCTCATGCTGCGAAAGCATCTGTTCCATGCGGGCATGGAAGAAGCATTGTGGGCTGCCGGCCTGCTCGTCATGGTATTGCAGGCAATGCACCCGAGCCTCGATTTCGGTTTTGGTTCCGCGGCGCTCATCGCGCTGGCGCTGGCAGTCGCGGGGATTCGTGTTCTCAACCCCTTGTTTATCGCGTTAGCGGCAGCGTTCGCCTCCGGCGCGATCGACTTTGCCGGCGGACACCGGCTTGTGGGAGAGCCGAACGGTGCAGTGCCTGCCGGCGTATTTTGCTACGCGACGGCCGCCATCGCACTCTTCGCCGCTCGCTTCGAGTTTCGCAGATCCGCCCATGAGCGGATGCTCGACTGGTTGATCGTGAGCATGCCGTTGTGCGGATTTTTGTGGCTTGTGTGGGAACGGGCACTTGCCATCCGTGTTTTTATCGGCATAGCCTGCGCCTTATTTGGCGCGGCCGCGCTCGTCATAGGACTTCGCCGGCGCGCCCACGCCCCGCTCATCGCTTTCATGGTGTGCATGGCCTGTGTCGCGTACCAGCTTCGGGACTTAACGGCGCTGTCGCTCACAGTGAAATTGATTCTAGGGGGAAGCGCAGCGCTGCTGTTGACGCTGGGGCTGGACCGATACTTACGCACGCCGCGCCGCGGCGTTACTTCAAATCAACTGGGCGCGAGCGGCGAGGCCTTGGATCTGTTGCAATTGGCGGGTGCCGCCGGGCTCTCACCCAAGCCTGCCCAGCACGCCGAGGCACCGTTCAAAGGAGGCGGCGGCGCCTTCGGCGGCGGCGGCGCGGACGGAAGTTACTGATCGTTGTTGGTAACATGAGGAATGGGTTCGCGGATTGTCTACTCAACAGGCCTCGGCAGCTTGTGCCCCAATTGCCGCCGTCCGGTGCGCGAGTGCGTTTGCCCGAAAGGTGTCCCGGGCGCCGCCAAAACCGGCTCGGTACGCGTCGCGCGCGAAATAAAGGGCAGGGCGGGAAAGGGCGTCACCACCATTACGGGCCTGCCGCTGTCCCTTGCCGATGTCGAGGCGCTGGCCACCAAGCTCAAGAAGCGCTGCGGTTCGGGCGGCACGGTGCGCGATGGCATCATCGAGATTCAGGGAGATCACCGCGACGTGATCGTCGCGGAACTGATAAAAATCGGATGGCCGGCGAAAAAGTCCGGCGGCTAAGGCACAAGATATATGTGGGCTTGGCGCTTCATGTCCGAGAGTCTCTTCTGTATCATGCCGCCCATCGCGATAAGAGCTGTCTGGAGAGAGTCCTTTAGTTAAGGACCGCCGAAGGCGCAACCGCCCGGAAACGCTCAGGCACATGAACGGCAGACTCTCGCGGTCTCTGGAGAGCGGTCGCAACAGGCGATCCACCGAAGGGGAGCAACGCCTGGCATCAGGCGCGCAATCTCTCAGGTCTTACGGACAGAGGGGCGAAGCACGAACGTGCACGCGTCTTTGTATTCGTTTGCCGCGAGGTTGCGATGAGCCTTAAGACTCCCCTTTACGATACCCATGTCCGGTTGGGCGCAAAAATCGTCGACTTCGGCGGCTGGGACATGCCGTTGCACTACGGCTCGCAAATCGAAGAACACCACGCCGTGCGCAAAAATGCCGGCATGTTCGACGTATCGCATATGTGCATCGTCGATCTGACCGGCGGCCGCGTTCGGGAGTTCTTGCGCTTCCTTTTGGCCAATGACGTTGGCCGCCTCAAAACTTTCGGTAAAGCGCTTTACTCCTGCATGCTGCTGCCAAACGGCGGCGTGATCGACGATCTCATTGTTTATTTCATGTCCGAGACGTGGTATCGCATGGTCGTCAATGCAGGTACGCGGGACAAAGATTTGACTTGGATTCGAAGGCAAGCCGTCGAGTTCGACGTGACCGTGGTGGAGCGCAAGGAACTGGCGATGATCGCCGTCCAAGGTCCGCTCGCCCGGCGCAAGGCGGCAAATCTGCTCCAGGCGGAGCAGCAAGCAGCCGCCCTCGAATTGAAGCCTTTCTTCGGCGCTCCTTTCGGCGCTTGGTTTGTCGCGTGTACCGGCTACACCGGCGAGGACGGTTTCGAGATCATGCTTCCATCGACGGATGCCGCGGACACGTGGAAGCGATTGCTGGCAGAGGGCGTGAAGCCCGCCGGTCTCGGGGCCCGAGATACGCTCAGATTGGAAGCGGGCATGAATTTGTACGGCAACGACATGGACGAGATTCATCATCCTTTGGAGTCGGGCCTCGCATGGACGGTGGCCTTCGACCCGGCGGAACGCGATTTCATCGGACGCGCAGCCTTGGAGCGCGCGCAGCGCGAGAGCGGGAAAGAACTGGTCGGTCTGCTGCTCGAGGACCGCGGCGTGCTGCGTAGCCATCAAAAAGTGCAGCTGGCCGAAACCGCTTCGAACGGTCTCACCGGTGAAGTCACCAGCGGAACCTTTTCACCCACTTTGAACCGCTCCATCGCCTTGGCGCGGGTGCCCAAAACGATGCAGGAACGTGTGCAAGTGGACATACGCGGCAAATTGCACGCCGCCCGGATCGTCAAGCCGCCCTTCGTGCGCCACGGCAAGTCCTTGATCGACATTCTTTAGGAGAGCTGAATGAGCAACAATATACCGGCTGATCTTAAGTACACAAAGAGTCACGAGTGGGTACGCCAGAGCAAGGATGGCACACTGGAGATCGGCATCACCGACCACGCCCAAAGCGCCCTCGGCGACTTGGTTTTTGTCGAGGTGCCGGACGTGGGCCGCGCTCTGGCCGGCGGACAGGCCTGCGCGGTGGTCGAATCCGTCAAGGCGGCATCGGATGTGTACTGTCCCGTGGCGGGCAAGGTCGTTGCCAACAACGCTGCATTGGCGAGCAAACCCGAGCTGCTCAATGAAGATCCGTATGGCGCGGGCTGGCTTTTTCGGCTGGAGGCGAACGCCCCCTCGAATACGGCATCTCTGCTGAGCCCGGCCGATTACAAGACTTTTTTGGCCGAAGAATCCAAGTAAAGGACGCGTATGGCATTTATCCCCCACACGGCCGATGACATCGCGCGCATGTTGGACGTCATCGGCGTGAGCGGCATCGAAGATTTATTCGACGAGATTCCCGCGGAGCTTCGCGCCGGTGCATTGAGCTTGCCGCCGCCTCTTTCTGAAATGGAGATCGCTCGGCTCATGGGCGAGCGTGCCGCCATCGATGGTCGGCCCTTGAACTTCATTGGCGCCGGCGCCTACGAGCACCATATACCTGCGCCAGTCTGGTCGATTGCGACGCGCGGAGAGTTTTATTCCGCATACACGCCATACCAGGCTGAGGCGAGCCAGGGGACCCTGCAGCTCGTTTATGAATACCAGTCCATGATTTGCGCGCTCACCGGCATGGAGGTGTCGAACGCATCGATGTACGACGGCGCCTCTGCGCTCGCGGAGGCGTGCCTCATGGCGGTACGTTCCAATCGCGGCTCGAGCTCCCGACGCATCCTGATGCCGCGCGCCGTCAATCCCACCTACGCCCAAGTAGCTCGGGCCATCGCCGGCAACCAGGACATCGGCTTTGTGCCGGTGGACTATGACAAATCGGCCGGTGTCACGCTGCTCGAGGCCCTCGAGCCTTACAGCGGACAGGACTTCACGGCCCTGGTGGTTCAGCAGCCCAATTTTTTCGGCAGCCTCGAGGAAGTCGACGCCCTGACCGATTGGGCGCACGAGAACAAAATCATCTTGATTGCCGTCGTCAATCCGATCTCATTGGCGCTTCTGAAGCCGCCGGCCGAATGGGGAGCCGAGATCGCAGGTGTGCAGGGCGCTGACATCGTCTGCGGAGAAGGGCAATCGCTGGGCGTGCCGCTGGCATCAGGAGGACCTTATTTCGGCTTCATGGCAACCCGTATGCACTATGTGCGGCAGATGCCCGGCAGAATCGTCGGTGGCACCGTGGATACGGAGGGACGGCCCGGCTTCAGCTTGACGCTGCAGGCGCGCGAGCAACACATACGCCGCAGCAAGGCGACATCCAACATCTGCACCAATCAGGGCTTGATGGTAACCGCGGCAACCATTTACATGAGTCTTCTCGGCCCCAGGGGTTTGGAGGCCGTGGCGCAGGTGAGCATGCAGCGCACCGACGAGTTGATCAAATCCTTGAGTCAAGTCGCCGGCGTGAAACGGGCTTTCACGGCCCCGCATTTTCACGAGGCCGTGCTGTTGCTGGATCGGCCGACTGCCGAGGTTCTTGAGGCTCTGTATGGCAAAGGAATCATCGGGGGGCTGAACTTAAGCGAACGTTACCCGGAACTGGGCAATGCCCTGTTGGTGTGTGCAACCGAAACCAAGCTCAGTGTCGACATTGACAGATACCGCGCAGCGCTGAGCGATGCCATGAGCGCATCGCCCGCCGAGGCTCCAAGGAAAATCTCATGACTGAACTGAAATTGCGCGAACCTCTGATATTCGAGTTGAGCAAGCCGGGACGCGGCGCCGTGACGCAATTCCCGCCGAATGCCGGGGGCTCCGTGAAGGTGCCCAAGAATCTGCGCCGCCGCAGCCCTCCGGCTTTGCCTGAAGTTTCGGAATTGCAGGCGGTGCGCCACTTCACCCGGCTGTCGCAGATGAACTTCTCCATCGACACCCATTTTTATCCGCTCGGTTCCTGCACCATGAAGTACAACCCGAAGGCCTGCAACACGTACGCGATGTTGCCGGAGTTCCTCGGCAGGCACCCGCTCGGGCCGGAACCTCAGGGTTTTCTCGCCTGCATGCACGAGTTGCAGGAGATGCTGCAGGAGATCACGGGCATGTCGGCGGTGAGTTTGACGCCGATGGCCGGTGCGCAGGGCGAATTTGCCGGCGTCGCCATGATCCGTGCCTATCATCGCGCGCGTAATGATGCCGGCCGCACTGAAATTATCGTGCCGCAGGCTGCGCACGGCACCAATCCCGCGACCGCGACCATGTGCGGCTACACGGTCAAAGAGATTCCCTGCGATGCCAATGGGGATGTGGATATCGAGGGGCTCAAGGCGGCTGTCAGTCCCGCGACGGCGGGCATCATGCTCACGAATCCCTCAACCTTGGGCGTCTTCGAGCGCAAGATCGTGCAAATAGCGCGAACCGTTCATGAGGCCGGCGGCCTTCTTTATTACGACGGCGCAAACCTAAACGCCATTCTCGGCAAGGTTCGCCCGGGCGATATGGGCTTTGACGTTATTCACATGAATTTGCACAAGACCTTCTCGACGCCTCACGGCGGCGGCGGACCGGGCTCGGGCGCGGTGGGCGTAAGCGCCCGTTTGAAGCCATTTCTGCCTCTTCCCATTGTCGGCAAGGAGAACGCGCGCTATCGATGGCTGACGGAACGCGATTTGCCGCAATCGATCGGCCGCTTATCCGGTTTTATGGGCAACGCCGGCGTGAATTTGCGCGCCTATATCTATATGCGGCTGCTGGGCCGCGACGGCATGGTGCGGGTTGCGGAATTCGCTGCGCTGAATGCCAATTATTTGATGAAACGGCTGCAAGCACTCGGCTTCGAAGCGGCATATCCGAAGCGTCGCGCCAGCCACGAGTTCATCATTACTTTGAAGCAAGAAAACAAGGCGTATCACGTTTCGGCAATGGATGTGGCCAAACGCCTGCTGGACTATGGTTTTCACGCTCCCACGACCTATTTCCCATTGCTGGTGCCCGAGTGCCTGCTGATCGAGCCCACGGAAACGGAAGCCAAGGAGGACCTCGACCGGTTCTGTGATGCGATGGCTTCGATTCGCGAAGAAATGCGCCATGACCCCGAGAAACTCACCTCAGCCCCGCATACAATGCCGGTTCGACGATTGGACGATGTTCGCGCCGCGAAGCAGTTGGACTTGATCTGGAAGGGAATTACTGCTTATTAGGAACTGCCAGGGTCCTAATCTTGTCCGATCCCGTTCACCGAACGAAATCTAACCCTAGGATCGGCATGTCCCGCATTTCGCTGTTGTTGTCTTTGCTTGCATTGTCCATTGCCCCCGCCTTCAGCGCGCCGCCTGCCGTCCCGGCACCCGGCATTCCCAGTTCGCCGGCGAACTGGGCGCAGACGCTGGAAAGGATCGCCACCGGCGTGGTGACCATTCAAATCGATAGCGCTCGCGCCTTCGATACTGAATGGAACACAACTGCCCAGGCGACCGGCTTTGTCATCGATGCCAAGCGCGGGCTGATCTTGACCAATCGGCACGTGGTCACGCCCGGCCCAGTGACCGCGCAGGCCATTTTCTTGAATCGGGAAGAGGTGCAGCTGTACCCGATCTATCGCGATCCAATCCATGATTTCGGCATCTATCACTACGATCCTGCAAAGCTGCACTTCATTCAGCCGTCCGAGCTGCCGCTGTATCCGCAAGGGGCTGTGATCGGCAGGGAAATTCGCGTCGTGGGCAACGACGCGGGCGAGCAGCTATCGATTCTCGCGGGCACCTTGGCGCGTTTGGACCGCGAAGCTCCGGAATACGGCTACGGCAAGTACAACGACTTCAATACTTTTTATTTCCAAGCTGCTTCCGGCACCTCGGGTGGTTCTTCCGGTTCGCCGGTGATCGACATCGAAGGGCGCGTCGTGGCGCTCAATGCCGGCGGAGCTACCGGCGCCGCCTCGAGCTTCTACTTGCCGCTGACTGCGGTGGTGCGCGCGCTGAAATATATCGAAGCCGGCAAGCCGGTGCCGCGCGGCACACTCGAGGCGGTGTTCAAGTACACGCCCTACGATGAACTCAAGCGCCTTGGGCTGCATGCCGATACCGAGGCAGCCATGCGCAAAGCCTATCCGAAGTTGACCGGCATGCTGGTGGTCGAGGACGTGCAGCCAGGCTCGAGTGCCGACGGTGTTTTGGCCCCCGGCGATGTCTTGGTGGCCATCGACGGCAAGCCCATCCCGGAGTTTTTCTCGCTCGAAGAAGTCCTCGATAATCACGTCGGCGAACGGGTGAAAGTCGAAGTACAGCGCGGCAGCAAGGGGTTGCAGCACGAACTGCAAGTGCAGTCCCTGAGCGCCATCACGCCGGACGAATTCATCGAATTCGGCGAGGCGGTGGTGCATACGCTGTCCTATCAGCAGGCGCGCCATTTCAACGTGCCCATCAAGGGCGTGTATATCGCCAATCCAGGCTATGTGTTCGGTGCCGCGGGCATCCCGCGGGCCGCCTTGATCAGTTCGTTCAACGGCAAGAAGGTCGATAATCTCGATGAGTTTGCCGCGGCGTTGGCCGAGCTGGGTGATGGAGCCAGAGTGCCCGTGCGCTATGTCACTATCGAAGATCCGCGCGCGGTTCAGCTCAAAGTCATCCGCATGGATAGGCGCTGGTTTCCGGGGCGAGAATGCAAGCGCGACGATACCTTGGGAAGCTGGCCATGCATCAGCATCACCTCCAACTCCGGTCCGCCCCCGGCCGCGCCGAAGCCCGCTGCGACGCAATTTGCCAAGACCGGCGATGCACGCATCGATCGATTGGCCCCCTCCCTGGTGATGGTGAATTTCGACATGCCGTATTCGACTTCCGGCGTTACCGAGAAGAACTATCACGGCACCGGAGTGATCGTAGACGCGCAGCGCGGATTGGTGGCGATCGATCGCAACACCGTGCCGGTGGCGATGGGCGATGTGCGCATTACCTTTGCGGGAACGATCCAGGTCCCCGGCAAAGTCGTGTTCATTCATCCGCAGCACAATCTCGCAGTGGTCTCCTATGACCCGAAGTCGATCGGCACCACGCCGGTGCGTGCGGCGACGTTGGTCAAGCGCCCGTTGAGCGCCGGCGATGATGTGTGGGTGGTCGGTCAGCGTGCCGACTCCAAAATCCTCTCGCAGAAAACGCAGATCTCGAGCGTGGATGCGGTGTCATTTCCCCTGTCGCGCACGCTGCGCTTCCGCGATAGCAACTTAGAGGCGATAAGCCTGATCAATGCGCCGACCGACTACGACGGCGTGTTGACCGATGAAAAAGGCGATGTATTGGCCCTGTGGTCGAGTTTTGCCTTTGAGTCGCAGCGAGAATTGGAACAAATCAATCGCGGCATCCCGGCCGATTTGGTCAGCGAAATGATCGGCGTGGTTGCCGATGGTCGTCCCTTGTATTCCTTCGAAGCTGAATTCGACGTGCAGTCCCTGGCCGGCGCGCGCGAGTTGGGTCTGCCGGATGCCTGGGTGCGGCGGTTCGAAGAACACAACCCGCAGCGCCGCCAGGTGCTCGGGGTCAATCGACTGGTCGCCGGCTCGCCGGCATCCTCATTGCTCGAACCGGGAGACTTGCTGTTGGCCATCGATGGCAAAGTGGTGAATCGGTTCCGAGAAGTGGAACGCGCCGTGCAAAGTCCAACGGTGAGCGTGACCGTGTGGCGGGATGGGGCCGAAAAAACCCTACCCATGAAAACCGTGGCGTTGAACGGCCGGGACATCGACCGGGTGCTGATCTGGGCAGGCGCCACCCTGCAGGCGCCGCATCGCGCCATGGCCGCACAGCGCGGCATCGCGCCCTACGGGGTGTTTGTGTCGTTTTTCTTTTACGGCTCCCCTGCTACCCATTACGGCTTGTATGCCGGCCGGCGCATTACGGAAGTCGACGGCCAACCAACGCCGGATCTCGATGCCTTCATCAAGGCGGTGAGCGGTAGGCCGGATCGTGCCTCGATACGTCTGAAGACGATCAGCTGGAATGGGCAGACCGACGTCATCACCCTCAAGCTCGACAAGCACTACTGGCCCGCCTATGAGCTCAATCGTCAGGAGGATGGCAGTTGGACGCGCACTGAGCTCGATCCGCCGCAAGTTACGGCGGCGGCAACGTTTCACTGACCATCGATTCGAGCGCGAGCAACCAATGCCGGTAATACGTGTCGCCGTGGTCAGGGTCCCCGGCGGCCTGCGCCATGTCGATCTGGCGACTTAAGCTCGCAGCCCATTGCGCCCACGTGAACAGGCCTCGCTCATGCAGCGCAAGCACCATGGCAAAGGCCCGAGCCTCCCATGGTTCGTTGAAAACCGGACTCTCGGCCTCCCAGGGCATTCCCGGCAATCTCAGCAGCGCCTCGGGAGTCATGCCGGTTGCAGGTACGGTTCGAACGCATCCACCGAGATAATGGAGCGCTGCCGCGGCGTTTGCTCGCCCCACAATTCCTGCTCATCAAAGGCCACCGTGTATAGCCATTGCGGAGATTCTCCCAAGCCCTGGGAATTCGTGTCGGGAAAAACATGGGCGCCGTGAATACGCTCGACGACTCCCAATTTGCCGCGCGCGTAAGCGGGCAAACGCGTGTGGTGCGCAGACGCGGTGGCGACAGTACGCACCGATTGCCCGACCGTATACCGAGCCGGATGGGGCGCCGTGCGAACAGTGGGAGACCCCCTCGCGATCGTCGCAGCGACTTGATCGGCCTGCATCACCCGCGTCGGCGGGGGAGGCGTGTCCTCGAGCACGCCCTTTTCCGACAACAACTTCTCCAGTCCCGCCAACCAAATCTCGTAGTAACTGAGTTCGCGGTAATTCGGCAGTGTTTCGCGGGCCGCGCGATTCATGTCGATATTCGATAGGCCTGTCGGCCCCATTGCCACCACGAGCGCCATGACGCGCGGCTCCCAGGGAGCGTGAAACAGTTCGCCTTCGGACTCTTGAATAATTTCGCCGCGCACAGCTTGGCCCCCCAAATCGGCGTAGGAGTGATAACTCATACGGCTGCGGCCAGCCCTGTTCCGATCATGGAGTCGCGCGTGACGAGATCGGCAAGTTCCCGCTCGCTCAGGTGCAGCGATCCCGGTGGCCGCTGCGGCAGCACGAGATAGCGGACTTCCGCGGTCGAATCCCAGATGCGGATTCGCGTCGAGGCGGGGAGTTCAACGCCGAATTCCCGCAGCACCCCGCGAGGATCCTTTACAGCGCGTGCCCGATACGGGGCGCTTTTGTACCAAGTCGGCGGAAGCCCCAGCACCGACCACGGGTAGCAGCTGCACAACGTGCAGACCACCATGTTGTGCACTTGCGGCGTGTTCTCGACCGCCACCATGTGCTCGCCTTGACGGCCGCTGAAACCCATTGAGGAAATGGCCGCCGTTGCATCGCTCAACAGCCAGTGCTTGAAATCAGGATCTTGCCAGGCGCGCGCTACGACTCGAGCTCCGTTGCGGGGACCTATTTTTGTCTGATACGCATCGATCAGCACATCGAGGGCCGCGGGGTCGATGTAGCCTCTTTCGGTCAACAGCGCTTCCAATGCGCGCACGCGTGATTCCAGCTCATTTGGCGCCGGCGAGGCGTGCTGATGCGGATGGTGGTGGTGTTCGCTCATTGATGGTCTAGTATATTGCATGATCGACGATGCCTGCCGGCAGGATCTTGCCGAAATTCTGGCGATTTACAACGAGGTTATCCGCAGCTCCACGGCCGTGTACACGGAGCTGGAGTTGAGCCAGGAACGCGGCGAATCTTGGTTCGACCATAAGCGGGCCGGCGGTTTTCCCTTCATCGTCTCGAAGGATGACTCAGGCATCACCGGCTTCGGCACCTTCGCGGATTTTCGCGCCCCCCCTTGCTATCGGCATGCCGTTGAACATAGCGTTCACGTGCGCAGGGATTGCCGCGGC
>JAQGOD010000359.1 GCA_028293775.1 Gammaproteobacteria bacterium | reverse complement strand
TATCCGCCTATCGTGACGGCTTTCCTTCCAGTCGCTTTGCCATCGAACTGCCGGAAAATGCGTGTTTCGCGCACGGCGCCCCGGAGCTCATGGTCCAGCTGCTCGATAAGCTCATCGAGAATGCCGTCGATTTTTGTCCGCCTGTAGGCACGATCACGGTGCGACTGGAACGAGCGCCGACTGACTATGTCTTGCAAGTCATCAACGATGGGCCGCTGATCCCGGAGGCCCTCATGGGCCGGCTGTTCGAATCCCTATTCGAGCAGCGTCAAGGTGGCGATGACAAGCCGCACTTCGGCTTAGGCCTGTACATCGTGAAGCTCGTCGCCGAATTCCACGGCGGCACCGCCCGGGCCGCCAATCGAGACGACGGGCACGGGGTCGTGTTCACCATTACGCTGCCGTTGATCTGACTGCCGGCGCCGCTGATCTGAGCGCCGCGGGAATACCCAAGGGCAAATCGCCATTGCGGGGCAGACCTTCGTGCGACAGCAGCCATTCTTTGCGATCGAGACCTCCGCCGAAGCCGGTCAACGAACCGTCTGCGCCGATGACTCGATGACAGGGCACGATGACGGCGATAGGATTGCGGCCGTTCGCCAGTCCCACGGCGCGGGAACCATTGGGATTCCCCAAGCGCTTGGCGAGCTGGCCATAGCTCCTGGTCTCCCCGAAAGGGATCTTGCAGAGCTCGCCCCACACCCGCTGCTGAAATTCGGTGCCGTGCATCTTGAGCGGCAGATCGAACTCGCGCCGGGCGCCTGAAAAATATTCCTTCAGCTGTTGAGTCGCCGCAGGCAGCGGGTCGAGGGTGCCGTTTTGCACCCAATCATCACCGGGGAGCAGCGGCTTGGTCGGCTTGTTCCGATACAGGTTCATGTACAAGCCCGTCAGGGCCGTGCCGTCCGCGGTCAACATCAGCCGTCCAATCGGACTATCGACATAGCAAAACACGTTCATGTCACAGCTCCTAAGGATTGCCAAAGATAATGGGCTGCATAGGCGCGCCAAGGGCGCCACGCCTCGGATCGTTGCTGCAATTGTTTCTGAGTAGACTTGGCCGCCCGCATCAATACCAAGTCTCCGGTGGGAAAGGCGTCGGGCCAATGCAGCGCGCGCATGGCGATGTAGTTGGCCGTCCAATGTCCGATGCCCGGCAAGCGCATCAGGTGTTCAATCTGCTCCTCGACGTTCGAGGCAAAGGCGAGCACGACTCTTCGCTCCGCGACCGCTCGCGCGAGGCCGATCAGGCATCGAGCGCGAGCTCCGACCATGCCCAATGCGATGATTTCCTCCGCCGACACAGCGGATGTCCGCTCGGCGCTGGGGCTCAAGCGATTGAGCTCGGGGAATGGAGTTGAGATGGGCTCGCCAAAGGCCTGCGCCCAGCGTCCCGCAATCGTGCTCGCCCCCTTGATGGATACTTGCTGTCCGAGCACGGTGCGCACGGCGAGTTCGAAGCCGTCGAATGCTCCGGCGACGCGCAGACCCGGCAATCGGCGCACGGTGGGTTCCAGTATCGCGTCTTGCCGCAGCACCAGGCTGACCGAATCGGGCGCCGCACCCAGATCGAACAGATGCTTGACCCGGCCGATGACGGCGCCGATGACGGGCGTTAAAGAGGGGGATAGCTCGAGGTTCAGCGCGCGCTCGTCATGCATCGAGACCGCAATCCAACCTTTGGCCTCACCGATGGAGACGGTGCGCCGGTAGTGCGTAGCATCCGCCATTTCCACGCCGGGGATTCCGCGCAGACGCAAATAGGCCAGCAAATGACCCCAGGCCAGCGGCGGCCTGAATTCCAATTGAACGCTCAAGGTGTCCGCATCGATGCCTTTGCCGCGCACCGCGCGCGGACTCAATCCGTAACGCGATTTGAACAAGGCATTGAAGCGGCGCACGCTGCCGAAGCCGCTGGCGAAGGCAATGTCGGTCTGCGTCAGCGAAGTCTCGCGCAGCAACCGCTTAGCCAGCAGCAAACGCTGTGTCTGAGCCAATTCAATCGGTGAAACACCGAGTGCCGCTTCGGTGACCCGGCGCAGGTGCCGGTCGCTGATACCTAAAGAGGCGGCCAGATCGCCGACGCGCGCGCTCGACAACGCATGCTCTTCGATGCCCGCCATGGCGGCGCCGACCAATCGGCTCAAGGCATCGACCGGCGCCATGCCGGGAGCGCGCTCCGGCCGGCAGCGCAAACAGGGTCTGAAACCTGCGCCCTCGGCAGCGGCTGCGTGGGAATAAAATCGCATATTCTTGCGATTCGCGGGGCGAGCCGTGCAGATAGGCCGGCAATAAATATGCGTCGAGGTGATGCCGACGAAAAAGCGGCCGTCAAAACGATGATCACGGGCCCGCACCGCGCGATAACAAGCTTCCGAGTCGAGTTCCATGGCGACAGAATAGACCCGATCGGCAGCAAATACTCGCCGTTTTCGGACCTCTAAATCGCCCGCTAATCGCGCGCTTAAGCCAACGCCGTCTTGAACAAAACCAGCATGCGGCTCCAGGCCTTCTCGGCTTGCTCGGCATTGTAAACCTGCGAATCCGGCGGACACCAACCGTGCTTGGTGCCCGCATACACCTCGATTTCCGCGGGCAACTTGGCCTTAGCGAAAGCTTGCTTTAGGACATTTTTGACTTCAGGTTCCTTCTGATCGTCATTTTCAGCAATGGCGATGAGAAAGTGCGCCTTCATTTTGGGTATCAACAAATGGGGACTGTCGGGTTTGTCGGTGACGAGTCCGCCGCCATGAAAAGTCGCACCGGCTCCCACTCGATCCGGAAAGGCCGCCGCGGTTCTCAAGACGAAGGGCCCACCCATGCAATAACCCGTGGTGCCCATCTTGCGCGCACGGTCGACCGCCGGCGCAACGTCGAGATAGGCAACAAATGCCGTTGCATCGGTTAACGCAGTTGCGGGCGTTAAGGAGCCCGCCAAACTCATCAGCGCTTGGCGCGTCGCAGGATCGTTGAAATCCGCGTGGTCGGGCGCAGTCGGGGCCTTCTTGGTTCGATAGAAAGGATTGATCACAAGTACGGTGTAACCCGATTCAGCGAGGCGTTTTCCCATCTGCCGGAATGTCGGCCGCAAGCCGAATATATCCGGCCAGATCAATACCGCCGGATGCCGGCCCGTCGCGGGATGCACGAGATAGGCATCGCAGTTTCCATCGGGCGTTTTGATCTCGACTTCAGATTCTTGGGTATCGGCCGCATCGGCCGGCCGCGGCAACATGGCGGTCAGTCCCGCGCCGAGTGTCAGTGCACCGAACTGCCTTCTCGACAGCTCACGAGAGCGCGAGATTTCATACATTTCATCGAGATCGTCCTTATCACACATGGTGGCCTCCGATTGATTCAACGCGGTTTATTAAATTCGAACAATAATAATCCTCGGCAAGGAGTTCTTCGAACCACATCGCCGCCCTGCACGGCGTCAAGAATCCCGTAAGCCCAAATGCCGCAATATCCCCTGCGCCGCTTCGCGCCCTTCGAATACCGCGGTGACCACCAGATCCGAACCGCGCACCATGTCGCCGCCCGCGAATATCTTCGGGTTGGTGGTTTGGAAGCGGGTTTGCGGCGCACCGGATACCCGCACTCGGCCATTGCCGTGCAGATTTATTTGATGAGGCTGGAACCAATCCGGCGGACTGGGCAAAAAGCCAAAGGCGATGATCACCGCATCGGCGGCGATGGTTTCCTCGGTCCCGGGTACCACTTCCGGTATGCGACGCCCGCGGGCATCCGGCGCGCCCAAGCGCGTCTCGATGAGTTTCACGCCTTGCACATTGTCGACACCGACGATTTCGATGGGCTGGCGGTTGAACAGAAAGGTCACGCCCTCTTCCTTGCTGTTCTTGTAATCGCGGCGCGAACCCGGCATGTTCTCTTCATCGCGCCGATACGTGCAGCTGACGCTGGCCGCTCCTTGCCGGATGGCGGTCCGGTTGCAATCCATGCCGGTATCGCCGCCGCCCAGGACGACCACATGCTTGCCCTTCATGTCGATGAAATCTGCGCCGCCCGGGAGCTTGAGTTCGCGATTGATGTTGGAAATGAGATAGGGCAAGGCCTCGTAAACGCCAGGCAGATCTTCGCCATCGAAGCCGCCTTTGACGTAGCGATAGGTGCCCATGCCGAGAAATACGGCATCGAATTCCCGGTCTATCTCCTCGAACGTAATGTCGCGTCCTACCTCCATTCTTAAGCGGAATTCAACGCCCATCTCTTCCATGATTTCGCGGCGCTTCTCGACCACTTCTTTTTCAAGCTTGAATGGCGGGATTCCAAAGGTCAGCAATCCGCCGATCTTCGCGTAGCGATCGAACACGACCGGGGTTACGCCGTTGCGTACCAGAACGTCGGCGCAGGCCAGGCCGGCCGGGCCCGCGCCCACCACCGCCACGCGCGCACTAGTGCGCACCACATTGGACATGTCGGGCTTCCAACCCAGGCGGAAGGCCTCGTCGGTGATGTATTTCTCGATGGCGCCGATGCTGACGGCGCCGAGGCCGTCATTGAGCGTGCAAGCGCCTTCGCAAAGCCGATCTTGCGGACAAATGCGGCCGCACATCTCCGGCAAAGAGTTGGTTTGATGCGAGAGCTCGGCCGCTTCAAACAGCTTGCCGTCATTGACCAGCGCCAGCCAATTGGGGATGTAGTTGTGTACCGGGCATTTCCACTCGCAAAACGGATTGCCGCAGGAAATGCATCGGCCCGCTTGTTGTGAGGCGGACTCGGCGCTGTACTGCGAATAGATTTCGCGAAACTGCTTGGTGCGCACGTCCATGCCAAGCTTGTCCGGATCCTTGCGCGGAATATCGAGAAATTGCAGATGCTTGTCGGCCATGGGAATTCTTAGTGCCGCTCAGGCTGCGCGGCGCAAAT
>JAQGOD010000311.1 GCA_028293775.1 Gammaproteobacteria bacterium | reverse complement strand
GGTGGCGGATGCGGGGGCCGGGGTCGCGCTCGGGATCGTGGCCCCTGATGGACGCCAAGCCATGATCGAGCACGCGGCCCAGTTCGAGGCTGCCTCCATCCCGTTCATTTTTGACCCGGGCCAGGGTATGCCCATGTTCGGCGCCGAGGAGCTCAAGACCTTTATTCGCCAGGCCCGTTGGGTGGCTCTCAATGACTACGAATGGGGCATGCTGCAGCAAAAAACCGGCTTGAGCGTAGCGGAGGTCGCTGCGCAGGTCGAGGCACTGATCGTGACGCAAGGGGCGCAAGGGTCCACCATCTATACTCAGGATCGGACATGGACCATTCCCTGCGCCAGGCCCCGGGCCGTGGTGGACCCAACGGGTTGCGGGGATGCCTATCGGGCTGGTCTAATTCACGGGTTGCTGCGGGGCCTTGATTGGGAAACCATTGGCAGGACGGCCTCTCTAATGGGTGCGATCAAAATCGAATCGCGCGGGCCGCAGAACCACCGCTTCACCCGGGCCGACTTCGATCGGCGGTTTCGGGACAATTTCGGCTGATAGCTTAAGGAATTCGACAATGAGCAGAAGCTTCTCTTTCACATCGGAATCGGTCTCCGAAGGCCACCCCGACAAGGTTGCAGACCAGATCTCGGATGCCGTACTCGATGCCATTCTTGCCGCTGATCCGCGCGGCCGGGTCGCCTGTGAAACCATGGTGAAGACCGGCGTGGTCATCGTGGCCGGTGAGGTCACGACCAGCGCCTGGGTGGATGTGGAAGCCCTGGTTCGAAAAACCGTGCTCGACATCGGCTACGACACCTCGGACATGGGGTTCGATGGCGCGAGTTGCGGGGTGCTGAATATCATCGGCAAGCAATCCCCCGACATCGCACAGGGGGTCGATCGCAAGGACGAACGCAAGCAAGGGGCGGGCGATCAGGGCCTGATGTTCGGCTATGCCACCAATGAAACCGATGTGCTGATGCCCGCGCCCATTACGCTGGCGCACCGCCTGGTGAAGCGGCAGGCGCAGGTACGCAAGAACGGCAAGCTCCCCTGGCTGCGGCCGGATGCGAAAAGCCAAGTCACCCTGCGTTATGAGAATGACAGACCGGTGGGTCTCGAGGCCGTGGTGTTGTCCACTCAGCATTCGGACGACATCAGCACCAAACAATTGCGCGAAGCCGTGATGGAAGAAATCTTGAAGCCGGTATTGCCGGCCAAGTGGATCGACAAGCGCACCAAGTACCACATCAATCCCACCGGCCGCTTCGTGATCGGCGGGCCCGTCGGTGATTGCGGCTTGACCGGTCGTAAAATTATCGTCGACACCTATGGCGGCTTTGCGCGCCACGGTGGCGGCGCCTTCTCCGGCAAGGACCCGTCCAAAGTCGACCGCTCTGCGGCTTACGCCGCGCGCTATGTGGCCAAAAATATCGTAGCCGCCGGTTTGGCCGATCGCTGCGAGGTGCAGCTTTCCTATGCCATCGGCGTCGCCGAACCCACGTCCATCATGGTCGAGACCTTCGGCACCGGGAAAATGCCCGATACGCGGTTGACGCAATTGGTGCGGGCGCATTTTGATCTCACCCCATTCGGCCTGCGCGAAATGCTCGATTTGGCGCGGCCCATCTCTCAGAAAACTGCGTCGTACGGCCATTTCGGCCGCAAGGAAGACGAGTTCAGCTGGGAGCGGACCGACAAGGCCGAAACGCTCGCCGCCGAACTCAAAGCAACGCGCGCCGCCTAATTCGCTTTAAGGAGTCACTCATGAATGCCGCAATCAAACCCCAACCCGATTTTGTCGTCAAAGACCTCGCCCTTGAAAGCTGGGGACGCAAGGAAATAAAAATCGCCGAAACGGAAATGCCCGGCTTGATGGCGATTCGCCGTGAGTTCGCGGCGCAGCAGCCGCTGCGCGGGGCCCGCATCACCGGTTCCTTGCACATGACCATCCAAACGGCCGTGCTCATCGAAACGCTGAATGCCTTGGGAGCGCAAGTGCGTTGGGCTTCTTGCAATATTTATTCGACCCAAGATCACGCGGCCGCGGCTATTGCCGCCGGCGGCACGCCGGTATTTGCCGTCAAGGGCGAATCGCTGGCCGAGTACTGGGATTACACGCATCGAATCTTCGAGTGGACCGATGGCGGCTATTCCAACATGATTTTGGACGATGGCGGCGATGCAACGCTGCTGCTGCATTTGGGCGCCAAGGCGGAGAAGGACGCCAGCCTTGTGGCCAAGCCCGGCAACGAAGAAGAGGAGCTGCTTTTCGCCGCGATCAAGGCGAAGCTCAAAGTGGACCCGAAATGGTATTCGACGCGCCTGGCGAAGGTGAAGGGCGTTACCGAGGAAACCACCACCGGCGTGAAGCGCCTGTATCAAATGGCGAAGGAAGGGCAGCTCGCGTTCCCCGCTTTCAACGTGAATGATTCGGTCACGAAGTCGAAATTCGACAATCTCTACGGTTGCCGCGAGTCCTTGGTGGATGCCATCAAGCGCGCCACGGATGTCATGATCGCCGGCAAAGTCGCGGTGGTCTGCGGTTACGGGGATGTGGGCAAAGGCTCGGCGCAAGCCCTGCGCGCGTTATCCGCGCAAGTATGGGTCACCGAAATCGATCCGATCTGCGCGCTGCAGGCCTCGATGGAAGGCTATCGGGTCGTCACCATGGATTATGCCGCGGACAAGGGCGACATTTTCGTCTCGGCCACCGGCAATTTTCACGTCATCACGCACGATCACATGGCGCGCATGAAGGACCAGGCCATCGTCTGCAATATTGGACACTTCGACAACGAGATCGAAGTCGCCGCGCTACGACAGCATACGTGGGAGAACATCAAGCCCCAAGTTGATCACGTCATTTTCCCCGACGGCAAACGGATCATTCTGCTGGCCGAAGGCCGCTTGGTGAATTTGGGCTGCGGCACGGGACACCCTTCGTACGTCATGAGCTCATCGTTCGCAAATCAGGTGCTGGCGCAAATTGAGCTCTACGCCAACACGAAGAAATATCCCATCGGCGTGTATGTGTTGCCGAAGCATCTGGACGAGAAAGTGGCGCGGCTGCAGCTCTCCAAGCTCGGTGCGCAGCTGACCGAACTCACGGATGTGCAGGCGAAATACATCGGCGTCGAGAAACAGGGGCCGTACAAAGTCGACCAGTATCGCTACTAGTGACGGCTCCATGGCAACGCAGGTAATTTCGAAAAAAGTCTATGCCGATGCCCAGTCGGCGTTGCGGGGCGTGGTCAAGGACGGCATGACCTTGATGTGCGGCGGCTTCGGGACCTGCGGCATCCCCGAGAATTTGATCGATGCTTTGCATGACTCCGGGGTGAAAGGCCTCACCGTGGTCTCCAACAACGCAGGCTTGGACGGCGTCGGCCTAGGCCGGCTGCTCGAGGCACGTCAGATCCGCAAGATGATCTCCTCGTACGTGGGCGAAAACAAGGAGTTTGAAAGGCAATACCTGGCCGGCGAAGTGGAGGTCGAATTCAACCCCCAGGGCACCATGGCCGAGCGTATTCGAGCGGGCGGTGCAGGAATCTACGCATTTTTCACCAAAGTGGGCGCCGGCACGCTGGTGGCCGAAGGCAAGGAAACCCGCACCGTCGATGGCGAAACCTACATCCTGGAGACGGGACTTGTCGCGGATGTGTCGCTGGTGAAAGCGTGGAAGGGCGATACCGAGGGCAATCTCATCTATCGAAAAACGGCGCGTAATTTCAATCCGAATATGGCCACGGCCGGACGCATAACGGTGGCGGAGGTCGAAGAGCTGGTGGAGCCCGGTGTTTTGGATGGGGACAGCATCCATACGCCCGGCATCTTCGTGCACCGAATCGTACAAGGGCCTCGCTACAGCAAAATCATCGAGAAGCGCACCGTGCGCAAGCGTCAGGAGGCCGACCGTGCCCTGGTCTCGTGAGGACTTGGCCG
>JAQGOD010000279.1 GCA_028293775.1 Gammaproteobacteria bacterium | reverse complement strand
TCACGTAGCGGGGCTCATTCAAGCGCAAATCCACGGTTATCACCGCGGGCAGATCGACCTCTATGGTCTCCAAGCCGGTGTCGACTTCGCGCGTAACTTTGGCCTTGCCCTCCGATACCTCGACCTTGGAGGCAAAAGTTGCCTGCGGCCGATCCCAGATCGCCGCCAACATCTGGCCCGTTTGATTGGCATCGTCGTCAATTGCTTGTTTGCCGAGGAAGATCAAATCCGGACTTTCTTTTTTGGCCAGCGCGAGAAAAGTATTTGCGGCGGTAAGCGGTTCGACGGCCGTGTCCGTCTGCACGAGGATGGCCCGATCGGCCCCCATCGCCAAGGCGGTGCGCAGTTGTTGCTGGGTATCGGCCACACCGATGCTGACTGCAACGACCTCGATATTCGAGCCGCGCTCCTTGATGCGAAGGGCCTCTTCGAGCGCGATCTCGTCGAAAGGGTTCACGCTCATTTTTACCCCGTCCAGCATGACGCCGCTTCCATCGGGCTTCACGCGTACACGCACGTTGTAGTCAACAACGCGTTTGATACAGACCATAATTTTCTGCACGTCAGCTCCTTAAGCGGTTGCCTGCCGCGCATCTCTAGCGCGGGCCTCGGCCTGTTGTTCTAAAAATTGTGTGCTGATTTTAGCGGCACACTGGCGCAACTTCGGTAAAAAACGATCGACCCCGGCCTTCAGAGGCAGCGCGGAAGCGGCGAACCGTACGGTCAACGCCGCCAAGTGGTCGCCCATCGGCACCGGAACGCTTACAGTGTATTCGTCCAGGAGGCGCCGCGTACGCGTCGCAGTCGCATAGCCGTGCGCTTTGATGTCCGATAGTACGCGAAGCAGACCGCCGCGATCTCGGGCCGCCTTGTCCTCCTCCTTGTTGGAGCGCGCCAGAATCTCAATCAGCGTATCGCGTTGTGCGATCGGGAAATGTGCAAGGTAGACGCGCCCGCTTGAACCCGCGAGCAGAGGAAATTGAAAACCCGCTGAATAGCGCTCAATCGCAAGCGGAGTACTATGGTCCGTGGCCTCGCGAAGCGTCATTTTCGTACCGGATAAAGTGGCGATACTGACCGGCCACACGATCTCGCTGCATAAGCGGTGCAGTAGCGGTTTGGCGATTTTGTTGACCCATGTGTCATCACCGAATCCTGAGCTCAAAGTTCGGACCAAAATCGTCAGCCGGTAGCGCTCATCGGCGCTGTCTCGATAGACGAAACCGGCAGCGCATAGGGTTTCCAATATTCGATAAACCGTCGTGCGCGGCAGGCGGATTTCATGAGCTACCTCCGAAACGGTCGCGCCGTCGCGTGAATTCAGAATGGTGAGCGCATCGAGGCCGCGCATGAGCGCGCGGATGGGGCGGGTAGAATCCATGGAACCTCAGCTATGTCGAACCCACTAGTTTAAGGAGCCACACTTCCCTTGTCCACCTCGCGGTCAGCCGATAGACTCCTACGGTGATCCGCTACTTTTTTTTGAGGCTGACCGCCGCTGTTCCCACGCTGCTGATTGTTGTAACAGCTACTTTTTTTTTGATGCATGCGGCGCCCGGGGGGCCGTTCGATCAAGAACAAACGCTGGCACCGGAGATTGCAGCTAACCTGCAACGCTCGTATGGGCTAGACCAGCCAGTCTGGATCCAATACGGACGTTACCTTAAGTCCGTGGCGCACGGCGATTTCGGACCGTCGTTCCGATATAAGGACTTTACGGTTACCGAATTGATCGCCCAGGGGGTTCCGGTGACCTTCACGTTGGGCGTCATTGCGATGGCGCTTGCCCTGATTGTCGGCATTCCGCTGGGAACCTTTGCCGCGCTCCATCACAACACTGCTGCCGATTACGTGACGATGTCCTTCGCGGTGATGGGTATCGCCATACCGACCTTCGTGGTATTGCCCTTTCTCGGCTTGCTTTTCGGCGTCTATTTGCATTGGCTGCCCGTTGCCGGCTGGGAAGCCGGATCGATCAGGCATCTCGCGCTTCCCGTGATGGCGCTGGCGCTGCCGCCGCTGGCTTATATCGCCCGCTTAACGCGCGGCAGCATGCTCGAGATCATGCGCACTCACTTCATTCGCACCGCGTTCGCCAAAGGCCTCCCCGCTCACATTGTGATTTTTCGCCACGCGTTGCGTCCGGCGCTAATGCCTGTGGCGAGCTACCTGGTGCCCGCCGTGGCCTCGATCATGACGGGCTCCTTGGTAGTGGAATCCATCGCGGGACTGCCGGGAATCGGGCGATACCTGGTGCAAGGCGCGCTGAATCGCGACTACACCTTGGTGCTGGGCATGGTGATCATTTATTCGACGTTGCTGATCGGCCTGGGATTGCTGGTCGACCTGCTGTATGCGTGGTTGGATCCGCGAGTGCGCCATTGAGAGTGCACGGCTTTGTCGACGAAGCAGCGCGGCGCTTAAAATCAAATCCTGCCGCCGTGGTTGCGCTCTACCTGATGTCGGCCATCATTGCGCTGGCGCTGCTCGCCCCTTGGATCAACCCGAACAGCGCAGAGACACTCGACTGGACGCACGCAGCCGCGCGCCCGGGAATGCAAAGCGCGCATTGGTTCGGCACCGACCGATTGGGCCGCGATTTATTCGTGAGAACCCTCGCGGGCACGCGCATTAGCGTCGCGATCGGATTGTTGGCGAGCCTGATCAGCTTGGCTGTGGGCGTGAGCTACGGCGCCATCGCAGGGTACCTCGGCGGCCGCGCAGATCAGGTAATGATGCGGCTGATCGAGATATTGAGCGGATTGCCGCTCATTTTCTTCGTCATATTCTTGACCGTCATATTCGGCCGAAGCCAATACCTGCTGTTCTTGTCGATCGGCGCGATGGGTTGGCTGACCATGGCGCGGATTGTGCGCGGTCAGACCTTGAGCATTCGTCAGCGGGAATTCATCGACGCTGCTATCGCCTCGGGCGCCAGCACCCCCCGTATCATTGCCAAGCATGTGATACCCAACGTCGTGGGGCCGGTCGTCGTGTATGCGACGCTGATGGTTCCCCAGATCATCCTGTTCGAAAGTTTTCTGAGCTTTCTGGGGCTGGGGATTCAAGAGCCCGGCGCAAGTTTGGGCACGCTGATCGCCGAAGGTGTGGGGGAGATGGAAACCGCTCCGTGGATCTTGTTGGTCCCCGGCAGCTTCCTCGCCGTGCTCCTGCTCTGCTTGAATATATTCGGCGATGGCTTGCGCGATGCGCTTGACGTGAAGGAAGCTTGATGATCCCGACATTGCAAATCGAAGCTTTGAGCGTCGGCTTTTCACGCCGCAATGCCATGATCGAGGCGGTGGATCGGGTTTCCTTGAGCGTTGCTGCCGGAGAATGCATCGGGATTGTCGGCGAGTCAGGCTCCGGCAAGACGCAGACGTTCATGGCGGCGATGGGGTTGCTGGCCAACAATGCATCGGCGCGCGGCAGCATTCGATTCGAGGGCAATGAAATATTGCCGGTAAATTCAGCTTTGAAGCGGGTTCGCGGTTCAAAGCTCACCATGATTTTTCAAGATCCAATGACCTCGCTGACGCCGCATCTCAAGATCGGCACGCAGCTGGCCGAGGTGCTGGTGCATCACAACGGCGCTTCGTGGAGCGAGGCGCGCGTCATGGCAGGCCGCATGCTGGATCGCGTGCAGATACCGGAGCCGAAACGCCGGTTGCATGAATATCCGCATGAGCTGTCGGGAGGCATGCGGCAGAGGGCCATGATCGCGATGAGCCTGCTATGCCGACCCTCCCTGTTGATCGCGGATGAGCCGACAACCGCACTCGACGTGACCGTCCAGGCTCAGATCATCGAATTGCTGCGTGCCGTGCGCGAGGAATTCGGGATGGCCTTGGTCCTCATTAGTCACGATTTGGCCGTGGTCGCGGGCCTCGCGCAGCGGATCATGGTGATGTACGCAGGCCGCATCGTGGAGAGCGCCCCGGCAGAGG
>JAQGOD010000241.1 GCA_028293775.1 Gammaproteobacteria bacterium | reverse complement strand
CTCGGGGCGTTTTACTGCGATGGGACTTGCATCAAGAAATGCTCAGTCGACGTCCGTTTGCAAGGGCTCCACGAGACTCTCGTCATTGTTTAGCGGCGAGTCGATTCGACTGCTCACCGCATAGGCCACCATGCGCTCATCGGCATAGGCCGAGAGTGCCGCTCCTGCCGCTTCCGGTACACCGGATAGCCATCGGGCTCGCTGTTCGCGCCTGAGAATAGCGGGCATGCGTCCATTGGCATTATCGACTTCTGCCATCAAGGGATTCGCCGGCAAGGTGAGGAGGCTGCACCACTCTGTGACGGCGTTCGCATCCGTCCTTGTTAGTGACCATAATCCAGCGAAGCCGAACACATCCTGATCCTCCAAGTGAATATAGTATGGCTGTTTACTCCCGTCGGGATTGACATGCCATTCGTAGAAGCCCAGCGCCGGTACAATGCAGCGACGACCTTCTTTCCAGGGGTCAGCCGAAATGGCGCTGCTCGCGAGACCTTCGACGGGAACATTGAAACTGCCATGCTTCCCCGCAAGGCCCCATATCATGAGGAGTGCCTCGCTCGCATCGCGCGACGCGCGAATGGCGGGCACCCGTTGCGAGGGAGTCGTATTGAAATTTGCGGCGTATTGTACTCGACCGCGCGCGATGTTGAATTCGCGCTCCATGGACGCCCCATCGGGACTGACATAACACCTGCACATGGCGCGAGTTTACGCTGCCTTGCGAACGGCAGCTCGCGCTGCGAGGGGCAATTTCGTGTCCGACAATGTTGACTGGAAACAAAAATACCGCGATTCGCTGATCGAAATGGAAGCCGAGGAAGTTCGCTGGCGTCAAGTAGAACAAGTATTGCGGCGCCTGGTAGGACGGCTGTGCGCAGCCGGAATGGGCGTCAACCCAAAGCTGGATGACGAACTGATAGGGCTTGCAGCCGCCAACCGGCGCAACGCCGAGGCCCACGAACTCGCTCGTCTTGCGGATTCCCTGACTAGCACTGTCGTGGCCGTGGATGCGGTATCGCCGATTCCCACGATCACGTTCGCGGCTACCGACACGCATACGCGCCTGGCCGTCAAGGCACTGCTCGAGCGCTTGCCGGCAAGCGAAGCAAGCGCTTCAGCGGCACAGGCGTTGATCGCAGAGCTAGCTACGGCGAAAAACGATGTCGCGGTGGCGGGCATTATCACTCGAGCCGCAGATCTGGTGCACGAGCGCGGCGAGCAGTTGGCTCGCGAGCGGCAGCAGACCGGTGCGATTCTCGCTGAAGTGACCAAACGTCTCGAAGAAATGGCCGGATACTTGAGCGATTCAAAACATGCCGACCGCAGCCATTTCGACGACACGCAGTCCTACAATGAGACTGTAATGACGCAGGTGCGCGCACTCTCTGAGGAGGCCGGCAGCGCCGGCGAACTGGGTGTCCTGCAATCTTTGGTGAATGCACGCCTGCAACGGGTCGTGGAGCACGTCGGCAATTTCCGCGCCCGCGAAGAGCTTCGATTGGTGGAAGTCACGGGCCGGGCCGAGCGTATGCGGTCGCGGATCCTGGAACTGGAGCGGGAAGGCGCCGAACTGCATTCGAAATTGGACAGCGAAAAACAAGGAGCGCGCATCGATCCGCTGACGGGCATCGCAAATCGCAAATCATTCGAAGAAAGGTTTGCCCAGGAGATCGGAAAAAAGCCAAGTTCGGAATCGCCGGTGGTCATGCTGTTATGGGATCTGGACAGTTTCAAATTCGTCAATGACAGTTATGGCCACCGCGCAGGCGACCGCGTATTGCAGAGTGTGGCTGCCTGTTTTACGGCTGTTGCGCGACAGGATGATTTTGTCGCACGCATCGGCGGCGAGGAGTTCGTTGTACTGCTTAAGGGTGCAAAAATCCCGGAAGCCCTGGTCATTGCAAACGAAGTCCGCTCGGCAGTGGAAGCATTGCGCTTTCATTTCCGCGGCACCCCGGTGCGCGTAACGGTTTCGTGCGGTCTGACCGAATTGCAGGGTCAAGATGCAGCCGGGGCAGCCTTCGAACGCGCCGATTTGGCCTTATACCGGGCCAAACACGGCGGTAAGAACTTATGCGTCGCGGCCTGACGCTCACGTACGCCCGTGCCTGACACCGGCGTGCGCCTGATGCTTACGGGCACCGGTAGTTAACAGATATTTAACGCATTTTCTCGAATTTCGGCACTGATTTTCAGCTCGCCATCGATAGAATCAGCCTTGGCCGAAAACTATTCACCTTTGTCCTCTTTATTGATTGCGGTATTGATTGCGGTCGGCAATAGGTGATGATGTTCGTAAATTAGTGCATTGCAGCATGCCGGGTGATATTCGCGAACATGAGCAGCGTTCCTAAAACAGTACTCAGCGAGGCGGCGATCGCCGTCCCGATTGGTTCAGGCGCTGTTGTCGAGACGGGCGTCGGTCTGCGCGTCCGCGCGTGGCTGCTCGCCGCCGTCTTATTCCTGGTGCCGCTGGTAGCTTACTGGCCAGCCACTTTTCACGACTATGGCTTGCGCGACGATTATTCAAATCTGCGCGAAGCTCACGAGGAAGTCGGTAAGGTCGTTAAATTCTGTGCCTCGCATGCGCGTCCCATTTACGGCTGGCTCCTGCAGGCAACGTATGGCCAAACAAGCACGGTGCAAAATCTTCAGTGGATGCGTTTCATGGCAGCACTGCTGCTGGGCGCCATCTCGTGGGTATGCTTCCGAGGATTGAAAGCGGTAGGTTGGTCCGCTAATACCAGCCTATGTTTTGCGGTACTCCTAGTCCTGGCTCCATCGGCGCAAGTCATCGCCGGTTGGGCGATTGGCTGGCCCTACGCGGCTACCGCACTGCTTGCCGTCGGCGGATTCTTCACGGTGGAAGGCGCGCTGATGCTGGGCCTAAGTGCCGGCATCGGACGTGCGATAGGCCAGTGGGCGGTGGCGCTTGGACTCATGGTGGTGAGCGCGCTCATCTACCAGCCGAGTGCCATGTTTTATCTCGTGCCGTTGGCCGGAGCGCTGATCGTTCAGCGGCAGCGCACGTTGCCGCAGTCGGCGCGATGGCTGGGCATCCATCTTGGATTCGTGGCGGGCACGCTCGGTCTGGCTTACGGCGTGATGTCCGTGCTGTACGCCACGCACGTTTTCGTCAAATCGGGCAGGATTGCGTTTGAATCGCACTGGTTCGACAAAATCGCCTGGTTCCTGCAAGAGCCGCTGCCGAACGCGCTGAGTTTTTTCGTGTTGAACGACAACAGTCAGCGCGACCATGGTCTTTACTTGGCGTGTGCCTCGCTCGTCGGTGCAATCCTCATCGCCGGGGCCTGCATCGAGTGGCGCCGTCATGGCGCGGCACGGGGGTTGGTCTGGCTGGTCGGATTGATGGGGCTTCCCGTATTCGCCTTTGCGGTGAGCCTGATCGCCTCGGAGCGTTATGCCACCTATCGCACCATTTTAGCCATGACCGGGGTGCTGCTCTGCTTCCTCGTCGCCTCGGTTAGCGCGATTACGCGGCAGTGGAGCGCAAGTGCTCGGCGGCTGGTGGCCATGCTGGCAATTTCCGCCGCGTTTTTCACGGCGCAACACCATGTTTATGCTCTCATCGCCGTACCCCAGGGTAATGAATGGCACCTGATCGTGGCGGGCGCCAAGCAAGTGCACCTGGGAGAGACGCGGCCGCGCATTTTCGCCATCGCATCGGCGCCCTCGGATATATCCACCGCCTCGATTTATCACGACGAATTTGGCTCGCTCTCGTCCAATTCGGAATGGGTACCGCGGGAAATGTTCAAGCGAGCGATGCATGACTTGCATCCCGATGTTGCTAACTTGGACTCCCGCTATGACTTCGCGACCGGAGCCGCCCTGCCGCAAGGCCAACACTACGACGTCGTCATCAATTTGCATCAGCTGCATCAGTTCTACGTAAACAACTGATTGACGTGCATCCCTCCCCTAACGCTGCGCAAACGTGTAGCTTTGCACCTTAAGTTTTACGTTGGGGGAAGGCTATGGGCTACCAGGGTGGTCTCGGTGGGCTGATTGTTTTGATCGCCGATGTCTGGGCGATCGTGAACATTTTCCAAAGCAGCGCGAACACGGGCAATAAAGTGTTATGGACCGTGGTGGTGCTGGTATTGCCGCTGCTGGGATTTATACTTTGGTACATCTGGGGTCCGAAAACCGCCAGAGCTTGAGTGGCATGAGATTAAGCGCTATGCGCGCCGGCGGCTCGGCATCAGCAACATCGCCGCTTCGTAGCAGCTATCGCGCAACGCGGAATCACTGGCAGCCAACATCCGATCGAGTACGCCGGGCGTACTCGAGGCCGGAATCTGAGCAAGGCTGCCCAGTTGTGCTACGGTCGCATCGAGCGCTGTTTGCAGCTTATCCGCGCCGTTCTGCGTGGTGCTTGCCAGTACATCGCGATCCAACAGCCGCAAGTCATTCAGGAGCCCGCAAAGCTGACGCTTCGAACGTTCGATCGCCTCGAGAGTGCGAGGGTTAACCGCGCGCTTGAGGACAGCGACGTCTTGACGAGCGCTGTTGAGCACGCGATCGAGACGATCAAGCCACTCTATCCAGAACCGAGGACTGTACATTGGCGACTTCCCTACGCTTTGGTGGCCG
>JAQGOD010000235.1 GCA_028293775.1 Gammaproteobacteria bacterium | reverse complement strand
CACGTCGGCGCGCGCCGCGACCCCGAACTTATAGCGGCTTTCGGTGATATGCAGCGACTGCGTTTCAGCCTCAACGGTCTCGTCCAATAATTTTTGCAGCTGATCCTGTGCGCGCAATTGAAAATAGTCGGTGGCTAGCGCGGCCTGTGCGGATAAGCGGGCAGCCGCCAGCGCCGCTGAGCTTGCCTCGGCCGAGGCAAGGTCGCTTTCAGTGGTTCGCCGTATTCGCCCCCAAATGTCGATGTCCCAGAAACCCGATACCCCCGCCGTAACCGTGGTTTTGGTTTTCGACAGCGTTGTAGTCGTCAGGCCTGTGGTGGGATCGGTGATCAGGACCGGGGTGCCGGGCCCGCCGCGCTGAGCACCTAAGCTTCCGGTGATGGTCGGCCAAAAGCCGGCGCGCGCCTGCGAGACCAATGCCTGCGCTTGCTCGAACGCCGCCGCGGCGGCTTTCACGTTTTGATTGGAAATGTCGATCTGCGCTTCAAGGCCGTCGAGCACATCATCATGGTAAATCTGCCACCACGGTCCCCGAGACAGCACATCGTTTGGTTCGCTGGGCTTCCAGTCGCCGGCCTCTTTGTAATTCACTGCAGTCTCGAACGGCGGGCGATGATAGTCGGGACCGACCGCGCACGCGCTCATCAGCGTTGTGCCGAAGGTCAGGCATAGGGCCCGCATCTTCATCATGTGGCGGCTCCCGCGGTTCCAAAATCTCCGCCGATCGGCTTCGAGGTTCCTCTGGGCGTTGGTGCGGAGTACTTGCCTTGTTTGAGGTGTTTCCAGTAACGACGGAAGTACAGGTAGACGACCGGCGTCGTATAAACCGTGAGCAGCTGACTGACTATCAGGCCGCCGACGAGGGCGTTGCCCAGAGGACGCCGCATCTCGGTACCGTCGCCGGTGGCAATGGCCAGCGGCAGCGCGCCCGCAATCGCGGCGCAAGTGGTCATCATGATGGGCCGGAAGCGCAGCGAGCAGGCATGCGCAATCGCTGCGCGCGGGTCCATGCCTAAGGTGCGTTCGGCATCCAGGGCAAAATCAACCATCATGATGGCGTTTTTCTTCACAATGCCGATTAACAGAAGAATGCCCAGAGTAGCAATCAAACTCAATTCTGTGCCGGTGGCCATGAGCGCGAGCAGCGCGCCGAGTCCCGCAGAGGGAAGCGTCGAGAGAATTGTCAGCGGCTGACTGTAACTCTCATAGAGCACGCCCAGAACCACATAGATCGCAGCAATCGCGGCAATCAGCAGCAACGGAAGGTTGCTGCTGCTTTGCTGAAATAACTTCGCTGTGCCGTAGGCGCCGCCGTGAATGCTCACCGGCATGTGGATCGCGGCCATTTTCTTTGCGATCGCGTCGAGCGCGGTGCCGACGGAAACGCCCTCCGGCAAATTGTAGGCAATCGACGTGGACACGGACGTGCCGGTGTGATTGACCGACACCGGCGTGGTGCCTATGGTGAAATGACTGAAAGCCGAGAACGGTACGACAGTCTCTTTGGCGACGCTCACCGCTGATCCGGTGGACGTGTTCCCGCGCCCGGCGTTCGCCAGGGAATTCAACGCGAGATTGCGTGCCACATCCTGCGCCACCGCAGTACTGGACGCGGCGGTCGAAGGCTTCAGTATGGTGGTGCCCGCTACCGATTGGGTTAGCTGGGTGCCGGATGGTGCGCCCCCGGCGGTGCTGACGTAGAGTTCCTTGAGGATCTGCGGATTTTGCCAGTACTGCGGGGCTACCTCCATGACCACATGATATTGCTGCGGACTGTAGGGGTTGTAGATGTTCGATACCTGGGCTTGAGCAAATGCATCGCCCAACGCATTGTCGATTTGTATCTCCGAAAGGCCTAGCCGCGATGCGCTGTCCCGGTCCACGATCAAGTCGGTCTCCAGGCCACCGGGCTGCAAGTCGGTGTCAACATCGGTGATTTCCGGAATGTCCTGCAGTGCGTTTCTAAGCTTGAGAGACCAAGTCCGCAATTCATTCAGATCATCGCCGAGTAGGGTGTACTGATATTGGGCATTGGCCTGTCGACCGCCCCCGCCGCCTAAGTCCTGCACTGCCTGCAGGAATGCGTTCACACCCGCGACTCTGGCCAGTTTCGGCCGCAACCGCGCAATCACCTGATCTGCAGAAATGCGTTCCTTCAAAGGTTTGAGGGCGATGGTGACATTGGCGTTCGGACCCCCGCCGCCAAAACCGAAGCCGCCTCCACCGACGGAGCCGGTCACCGTATTGACCGCAGGGTCGGCCTGGATGATGGCCGCCACTTCCTGAAGTTTGCCCTTCATGAGTTGAAAAGAGCTCGCCGCGTCGCCTCGCACCCCTCCTTGCAATTGACCGGTATCCTGCTGCGGAAGAAATCCCTTCGGGATGACAACATAGAGAAAAACATTCAGCACGATCATTGCCCAAAAAATTGAAATCATTATTCGCCGATGGCGCAGCGCCCAGTCCAGAGTCGCGGCGTAATTGCGGCGCAAGTGTTCGAAATTGCGCTCGAACCACCGCCCGAAGCGCGTGGATTTGTGATCGCGGGCACTCTGCAGCAGCAACGAGCACATCATCGGGGTGGTCGTGAGTGAAATGACCAATGAAATCAGAATCGCTACCGACAATGTCATCGAGAACTCGCGAAACAAGCGGCCGGGAATTCCGCCGATGAGCACGAATGGAATAAACACCGCGACCAGCGACAAGCTCATGGAAACGACCGTAAAGCCTACCTCTTTAGCGCCCAGGAACGCCGCCGCGGTGCGCGTCATGCCGGCTTCTATATGCCGTGTGGTGTTCTCCATGACCACGATGGCATCGTCAACCACGAAACCGGTGGCCACGGTGAGCGCCATGAGGGAGAAGTTATCGAGCGAGTAACCGAGCAAATACATGGCGCCGAATGTGCCGATCAGCGATACCGGCACGACAATTGCGGGGATCAATGCGGCACGGTAGCTATTCAAGAAAATGTACACGACCAAAATAACGAAGGCCACCGCCAGCATGAGCGTCTGTTCGACCTGATGTACCGAGGCTCGAATGGTGATTGAGCGGTCGAAACTCACCACCAGGTCAATCTTCGGATCGATCGAATTCTTCAGAACCGGCAACTCGGCCTTTACGGCATCGATGGTATCTATGATGTTGGCGCCGGGCTGTTGGGTCACGGTCACGAAAACGGCCGGCTTGCCATTGTAGAGACCGTACGTTCGAACGTTCTCCACGGCGCCGTCCTGCATATCCAGCACGGTCGCCACATCGCCCAGCCGCACGGTGTCGCCGTTGCGGTTGGCGATAATCAGATTGCGGTAAGGTCCCGCGTCGCGGGCATTGTCGTTGGTGTAGATTTGGTAGTGCAACTCGTCCGACTCGATCGCGCCTTTGGGCGCGTTGGCGTTTGCATTCGAGATGGCCGCACGAACGTCCTGCAGGCCGATGCCGTACTTCGACAGTGCGTGCGGGTTGATCTCTACGCGCACGGCGGGCAATGCGCTGCCATTGACATTGACCCCGCCTACGCCCGAGATTTGCGACAGGCGTTGCGATACGACGGCATCCGCAGCGTCGTAGATTTGCCCCTGGGTGAGCACATCGGAAGTCATGGCGATGGCAATCACCGGAATCGCGGAAGTGTTGAGCTTGCGATACGTGGGGTTACGCGTCAGGGAAGTAGGGAGGTCCGCGTGCGCGGCCGCAATGGCCGCCTGCACATCGCGCGCGGCGCCGTCGATGTCGCGGTCGATGCCGAACGTGAGCTGAATATTCGTCGTGCCCACGTTGCTGTTCGAGGTCATGTCGTCTACATCGGAAATGGCGCCCAGGTGGCGCTCGAGCGGCGTCGCCACGGTGGCCGCCATCACTTCCGGACTCGCGCCGGGAAGCTGAGCGGATACAAAGATTGCCGGCACATCGATGCGGGGCAGGGGCGCGACAGGCAACATAATGAAAGCCGCGCCGCCGCACAATGCCACACCGATGGTCAACAGCGTGGTCGCGACCGGCCGCCTGATAAAGGGCGCGGATATGCTCACGTAGAACCTTCCGCCAGCGGCGGTTCGGGCTCCACAGCCCAGCGCCGACGCACTCGCGCGGCGATGCGGCCAAAGGCCAAGTAGATGACCGGCGTGGTAAATAGGGTCAGCACCTGGCTGACCAACAGGCCGCCCACGATGCTGACGCCCAAGGGATGGCGCAGCTCGGAGCCCGTGCCGGTGCCGAACATCAGCGGCAAGGCGCCGAAGATGGCCGCCACGGTGGTCATGAGAATTGGCCGAAAGCGCAACAAGCAGGCTTTGTAGATTGCCTCACGCGGCGCGAGGCCTTCGTCGCGCTCCGCTACGACTGCAAAGTCGATCATCAGGATGGCGTTCTTTTTCACGATGCCGATGAGCAAGATGATGCCGATCAGCGCAATGATGGTCAGGTGGTCTCCGAAGAGCATGAGCGCCAACAATGCGCCTATGCCGGCGGACGGCAAGGTCGACAGGATGGTGATGGGGTGAATGAAACTCTCGTATAGAACGCCCAGTACGATGTACATCACGAGCACGGCGGCGACCAATAGAAGCAGTTCATTGCTCAGGTTGCTGCGAAACGCCAGCGCGGCACCTTGGAACGTCGTGCGGATGCTGTTCGGCAACCCCAAGCTACGCTCGGTGCTTTCAATGGCTGAGACGGCTGCCCCGAGCGATACATTGGGTGCGAGATTGAAGGAAACGGTCGTGGCCGGGAACTGCGCCAGATGATTGATCAGGATTGGCCGGGTTTGTACTTCCACCGTGGCGATCGCCGACAGCGGCACTTGTCCGCCGCCTGCCGAGGGCACGTAGATCGACGCCAGTGAATCGACGGATCGGTAAGAATTCGGATCCGCCTCCATGATCACGCGGTATTGATTCGATTGCGTGAAGATCGTGGAGACGATGCGCTGGCCGAACGCGTCGTAAAGAGCGTTATCGACCGTGCCCACACTGATGCCGAGGCGCGCGGCGCTGTCGCGATCAATGGTCACGTAGGCCGCGAGTCCGTTGTCTTCTTGATTGCTGACAACATCCGCGAGTTGCGGCAATTTGCTGAGCGCCGTCACTAGTTTGGGTGTCCAGCTCGACAGCGCCACGGAATCCGCGCTCTCGAGCGTGAATTGGTACTGGGTGCGGCTGATGGTGTTGTCGAGCGTCAAGTCTTGAACCGGTTGCATGTACACGGTGATGCCCGTGACGGCGGCCGTCTCGTCGCGAAGCCGCCGGATCACGTCGGCGACATTCGTGGAACGATCTGCGCGCGGCTTTAGATTGATCAAGAAGCGGCCGCTGTTCAGCGTCACGTTGTTGCCGTCGACTCCGATAAAAGAAGAGAGACTGACAACATCCGGGTCCTTGAGGATTGCCGCGGCAAGCGCCTGCTGGCGGTTTGCCATGGCGCCGTAGGAAATGGACTGTGTTGCCTCCGAAACTCCCTGAATCAAGCCCGTATCCTGATCGGGGAAAAAGCCCTTAGGAATGAGGATATACAGAAGTGCGGTGAGGACCAGCGTCCCCAGCGCAAACCAAAGCGTCAATCTTTGATGATCGAGCACCCAGGACAGGCGCCGCCCGTACCACTCGACCACGTCGCTGAACCATTTGCCCGAGTCGGTTTGCGCGTGCGCATTCTCCGGCTTGTGCTTGAGCAGTTTCGCGCACATCATCGGCACCAGCGTCAGGGAGACGACGGCGGAAATCAAGATCGTCACCGCCAGCGTTACCGCGAACTCGCGAAACAATCGGCCGACGACGTCCTGCATGAAGAGCAGCGGAATGAGCACCGCGATGAGCGACACCGTCAGAGAAATAATGGTGAAGCCGATTTGCCCGGCACCCTTGAGCGCGGCCTGGAGCGGAGTTTCGCCCGCTTCGATGTATCGGGAAATATTCTCGATCATGACGATGGCGTCGTCGACAACGAATCCCGTGGCAATGGTCAGGGCCATTAGCGACAAATTGTTGAGGCTGAAATTGGCCAGATACATCACGGCAAAAGTGCCGATCAGGGACAAGGGCACGGACAGGCTGGGAATGATGGTGGCCGGGATGTTGCGCAAGAACACCCAAATTACCAATACGACCAAGATCACTGCGAGCACCAATTCGAATTCGACGTCGGCCACCGAGGCTCTAATGGTCGTGGTGCGGTCTGTCAGCAACCTGACATCGACGCCTGCCGGCATGTCTGCCTGCAGCGCCGGCAACATGGCCTGAATTCTGTTGACCACGTCGACGACGTTCGCCCCCGGCTGGCGCTGGACGTTGAGGATCAGGGCCGGAAGGGAATTCATCCAGCCTCCGAGTTTGGAGTTTTCCGCACCCGACACCAGAGCGGTCACGTCTTTCAGTCGTACCGGCGCGCCGTTTTTGTAAGCCACCACGACATTGCCGTAATCCTCTGCGTTTCTGATCTGATCGTTGGTGTTGATCGTATAGGCATTCATGGGCCCGTCGAGCGTGCCCTTGGGCCCATTTTGGTTGGCGTTGTTGATGGTGGTGCGCAGGTCATCGAGATTCAGCCCGTAAGCGGCCATGGCTCGCGGGTTGGCCACCACCCGGACCGCCGGCCGTTGGCCCCCGCTGATGCTGACGACGCCCACGCCCTTGATCTGAGAAATTTTTTGCGCGATGCGGGTGTCGACCAAGTCCTCGACCTCGGTGAGCGGCATCGTATTGGAGGTGATGCCGAGAATAAGCACCGGCGCGTCGGCCGGGTTGACCTTGGCATAGATCGGCGGTGCAGGCAGATCCTGGGGCAAAAGGTTTTGCCCAGCGCTGATGGCTGCCTGCACTTCCTGTTCTGCCACATCGATCGCAAGCGATAGGGTGAACTGCAATGTAATGACCGACGCGCCGGCAGAGCTCGTCGAGGACATTTGGCTCAAGCCCGGCATTTGGCCGAATTGCTTCTCCAAGGGTGCGGTAATCGCCGAGGTAATGACCTCGGGACTTGCGCCCGGATAGAAGGTCTGCACTTGAATGGTGGGATAGGCAACTTCCGGCAGTGCCGACAAGGGCAACTGTAAATATGCCATCGCACCGACAATCAATATCGCCACCATCAATAGCGTGGTGGCGACGGGTCGCAGAATGAAGATGCGTGACGGGTTCACGGCATCATTGCGGCTGTGGCGGTTTGCCGCCCCCTTTTCCGCGCCGCGCACCTCGAGCGCCGGGCGCACCTGATTTGGCGGGCGGAG
>JAQGOD010000232.1 GCA_028293775.1 Gammaproteobacteria bacterium | reverse complement strand
AACCGAAATGACCCGCCGGCAGGCTCAAGGGTGCGTCGGTGAACACGTATCCCGGCCATGATCCAGCGGAGCGCGGCCAGAGTTGCGGATCGACGCCGAGTTTCTTATAGGTCGCGATCTGCGTTTTGATCAGCTTGCTCTCCGGATCGGTTTGCGTCGGGTTGTATCCGCCGCTCATATTGACTTCGATATCGGCGAAGCCGTTTTTGGCCAGATGCGCTTTGAGCTTGGCGAGCGTATCGGCTGCCGTCATGTCGGGTACGAGCCGCATGTCTATTTTGGCCACTGCCTTGTGCGGAAGCACCGTTTTGCCGCCGGGACCCGTATAGCCTGCCACCAATCCTTCGATGTTGATGGTCGGCCGGGATTCCAACAACATCAATGAGTCCACCCAATTCTTATCGTGTACCCAGTGCTGCACGCCGAGCGCCTTCTTGACCGTGCTCTCCGCTGACTTTGCGGCGTGGTCTCGGATCATTTGCTCTTGCGCCGCCGTCAGCGGCTTGGCCTTTTCGAAAAAGCCTTCCACGGCCGGCGTGTGTCCATCTTTTTCAATCAGCGTGTTCAGCGCCTGGACCAAATGCCAGCTCGGGGAATCCACTTGCGCCTCGAGGCTTGAATGCACATCGTGCGCAGGACCGCGGCCCCACTTCTCGCCGCTGGAAATGAGTTCCAGTTCAACCACTCCCTTGGCGCCCAACGATACCTCGACCCCGCCATCTCGATCTTGGCCGGCCTGCGGCATGAAGACCCCCACGCACTTTTTCAACTGCGCCATCACTTCAGGACTTTTCACCACTTCCTGAAAATGCGGGGAAGCGATCTCCTCTTCGCCCTCGCACACCAGCACCAGATTGACGGGGAGCTTCTTTCCGGCGGCCTTGAACGCCATGAGAGCGCTCAAAAAAGAGTTTTCCGGGCCCTTTTGATTGACCGCTCCACGCCCCATGCACACGGTTCCCAAGCCTTCCTTCTGCACCAGTCGCGCCTCGAGCGGCGGCGAACTCCACTCCTCCGGGATGAACTGTTTCACGTCGTACATGAAATAAATCGCCATGGTGGTTTTCGCGCCGGCGTCGATCTTGCCGAAAACGCCTGATTTGCCCGACGTCGGGATCAGCTTCACATCGGTAAATCCCGCATCCTGCGCGAGCTTTGCCATGTATTCCGGACCCTGCGGAAAATTCCTATTTTCGGCGGCAATCGAAGGCAAGGCTATCCAATCTTGCAAACGCTTGATGTTCGCATCATGCATCTTTGGGATTTGCGCCAGTACCGCGGACTTGTCCGCTTCACTGCCCGCCGCGAACGCCCCCATGGGCAGCGCCGCCAAAGCCGCGCCGGAAACGGCACTCTGCACAAAATTGCGCCTGCTGAAGCCTGGATCTCGTTCATCGGCCATTCGCTTCTCTCCCATGTAAGTGAGTTTAGGAAGCGGAGAATACTAGCACCGCACAGCAGAACGCCCGTGAGAAAAATTTTCTAATCCGTGATTGCGAGCAGATGACTTCGGTAGTAAGCGCCGCGCTCCGCATAATTCTTTGCCACGTTAAGCAAGTTCTGCCGTTCCTCTTCGCTAAGTTCGCGCACCGCTTTGGCCGGCGCTCCGATAATGAGGGTGCCGTCCGGAAATACTTTGCGTTCCGTGATGAGCGCGCCCGCGCCGACCAGGCAGCCCTTGCCGATCGTGGCGCCGTTGAGAACAATCGATTGAATGCCGATCAATGTGCCCTCGCCAACCGTGCAGCCGTGCATCATGGCTTGGTGGCCGATCGACACGCGCGGCCCGATGGACATGGGAAAACCCGGATCGGTGTGCAACACCGCCGAGTCCTGCACGTTGCTCTCGGCGCCGATGCTGATGGTTTCGTTATCGCCTCTCAGCGTGGCGCCGAACCAGACCGTTGAATTCTCAGCGAGAATGACCTTGCCGACCACGGTGGCATTCGGCGCGATATACGCGGTCGCGGACACCACCGGCGAATCATCTCCCAACCTATAAATAGCCAATAATCCCTCCCGCGCGAGTGCGCCTTGCATCATCCCGCCGATAGCAGGTCGCGCGCAACACTTCTCCTGGGCAAGTTATCATCGCAGCATGGAAAATTCGCATTTTGCTGCGTTGGGGCGGCTGTGGACATTACGAAAAGTCGGCGCACTTCCGCCTCGCGGCGCCGTCCCATTTGCCGCTTGCTTAGGTGTGTTCTGGCTTCTGTTATGGGTCGCGATCGACCGATGGGAAGCCCAGCCTAGTCCCCAATTTTTTTCCGCCGGCATCCCCTTATTCGCTTGGTATGCCTTGGCGATCTTGGCGTTGGCGTCCTTGATGCGCCTGATGTCGAAGCCGACCTTGCGCTTCGGGACAGTGCTGGTGCTCGTTCTCGGCTTGGTGCCCGTGCTTTTGGTGCTGGCCGCCGCGGTCCCATATCTCACGCTGGTTTGGGTTTGGGTAGCCGCTATCGCCGGAATCGGCTACTCGCTCGCGTACCTGGCGAGGGGTTTACGCGACTTCACGGGCAAGTCGCAACTCGCGGCAACCGCGTCCGGCGTCATTTTCATCGTCGCTTTTATCTGGGCCACGAATGCGCTGGACGTCATCCCCGACATATTTGCCTCGCAGGAAATAGAAGCAGCCGCCGCCGACAGTGAGACACAGGCCGACGCGGAGACGATTTTGTTCGAGCAGCCGGCTCGCATTGATAGTGCCCTCGCCGCTCTCGCGGCGGACGGCTCGGCGCGTCCGAAAGCTTTCTTTCTCGGTTTTGCCGGAGTCGGCGAGCAGAAGGTATTTTCTCAGGAAATCGCCTTGGCCTCTCGCGTTCTATCCGAGCGCTATGGAATGGATGGCAGAGCATTATTGCTGGTCAATGATGAACGCGACTTGGAAAGCCTGCCCTTGGCCAGCGTAGCGGGGCTCAAGTACGCGCTCCTGCGGCTTGCCGCGCATATGAATGTGGATCGCGATGTGCTGTTCTTATCGCTGTCCTCGCACGGCTCAGAGGATCAGATCATCGCGGTGTCGAATGCGCAGCTGCCGCTCAATGATTTGACGGGTGCCGATCTCAACGAGGCGCTGAGCGATTCGCGCATCAAGTGGCGCGTGATCATTATTTCGGCTTGCTACGCGGGGGGCTTTATCGACTCGCTGAAAAATCCGCAGACCATCATCATTGCCGCCGCGGCGGCTGATCGCACTTCATTTGGCTGCTCGAGCGACCAGGATCTGACGTATTTCGGCGAGGCGTTTTATCGCGACGCACTGCCCGGCGCCCGCTCATTGCGGGATGCGTTTGAAACCGCCAAGTCCGCGATCAGCGCGCGCGAACGGCGCGAACAGGTGGAATCGTCCAAGCCGCAGGCTTACTTCGGTCCCGAGCTGGAGACAAAGCTGGGCTCCATGAGCTTAGGGAAGCCGTAAGTTACCGGCGGTTTTGGGTCTGGTACGCTACCCGCATGAATCCAACTCAGCGCAGCATCCAGGCCAACGGTATCCGCATGCAGATTACCGAGCAAGGCAGCGGACCGTTGGTGCTCCTGTGCCATGGATTTCCGGAGTCATGGTATTCGTGGCGTCACCAATTAAAGGCGCTCGCCGAGGCGGGATTTCATGCGGTCGCCCCCGACATGCGCGGCTATGGCAACACCGAGCGGCCCGCCGAGATCGAACGCTATACCTTATTTCACCTGGTGGGCGACATGGTCGGTGTTCTGGATTCGCTGCGCGAAAAAACCGCCGTGATTGTCGGCCATGACTGGGGCGCTCCGGTCGCTTGGCATGCGGCGCTCATGCGCCCGGATCGATTTCGAGCCGTGGTGGGTCTCAGTGTCCCGTATCGCCCTCGCGGCGGCGCCGCGCCGACGACGCTGATGCCCCAAAATGCCGAGGCACTTTTTTACCAACTTTACTTTCAAGCACCCGGCGCCGCCGAAGCAGAACTCGAGGCTGACACGCGGGTCTCGCTTCGCAAGATTTTGTTTTCGGCATCCGGCGATGTGCCGAGGCGGACCCCGAGCGCCTCCGCCTCGGGCGTCGGCATGGTGGCGCGAGACGGCGGATTCCTCACTCGCATGCCGGACCCGGACGTGCTGCCGGGCTGGCTCACCGAGGCGGACATGGATTTCTATGTGCGGCAATTCCAACAGTCCGGTTTTCGCGGCGGACTGAATTGGTATCGCAATATCGATCGCAATTGGGAACTGATGGCGCCGTACAGCGGCGCGAGCGTGAGCGTGCCGGCGCTGTACATGGCCGGCGAGCTTGACCTTGTCGTGGCCTTCCCGCGAATGAAGGAAGTCATCGCAGACCTTGCTCGCTATGTACCCCAGCTTCGAGGCACCATCATGCTGCCGGGTTGCGGTCATTGGACGCAGCAGGAGCGCCCGCACGAAGTCAACCAAGCACTCATTGATTTTCTGCGTGCTTTGTAGACCGATGGAAACGCGATGTGCGTAGTATACGGCGAGTATAACCCGAGGATCGTATGATGACCGAGCGCAGCATCGCTAATCAGTCCGCACCGCCGCGGCAGCTCAGCCAATCATTGCAACGCCGACATTTAGCGATGATCTCCATCGGCGGCATTATTGGAGCCGGCCTTTTCGTCGGCAGCAGCACCTCGATCATTGCCGCCGGCCCGGCGGCTTTCATCAGTTACGCGATCACGGGACTCCTGATTCTGTTGGTCATGCGCATGCTGGGAGAAATGGCGACCGCTCTCCCGCATGTGCGCTCATTCACGGAGTTCGCTCGTTCGGGATTGGGCGATGGCGCGGGGTTCGTGGTGGGATGGTTGTACTGGTATTTCTGGGTCATCGTCGTCCCGGTGGAAGCCATCGCAGGGGCGAAAATTCTGCATTACTGGCTGCCGCTCTCTCAGCTGCAAATCGGCATTGTTTTGATGAGCATCATGACCGCCGTCAATCTCATGTCGGCGCGCTCGTATGCGGAGTTTGAATTTTGGTTCGCCTCCATCAAAGTCGCGGCAATCGTGGCATTCGTCGTCATCGCGGCCTCTTACGCGTTCGGCTGGACCTCGCCCACGGGCGCAACGTTTGCGAATCTGGTCGATTACGGCGGTTTTACTCCGCGCGGCTGGATGGCCGTGCTCGCGGCCGTGCCCACGGTGTTCTTCGCCATGACGGGCGCGGAAATCACCACCGTGGCGGCGGCGGAATCCGCGCAGCCCGGCCGCGCGATCGCCAAGATGACCACGACCGTGATTTGGCGAATTCTAGTATTCTATGTGCTGTCGATATCCCTGATCGTGTCGGTAATCCCCTGGAATCAGGTTCGTTCCGGCGAATCGCCGTTTACCTTGGCACTGAACGCGATGCACGTGCCGTGGGCCGGGACAATCATGAGCTTCGTGATTCTTACCGCCGTACTGTCCTGCTTGAATTCGGCCTTCTACGTCAGCTCCCGGGTGTTGTTTATCCTCGCTGAACACGGCGATGCCCCGCAGTCTTTCGTGCGATTGAACCAACGGCGCGTGCCGGTGGTGTCGGTACTGATCGGAGCGGCCGCCGGCTTTCTCGGGATTATCGCGGCAACCGAGGCGCCTCAAAAGGTGTTCGATTTTCTAGTGAGTTCCTCCGGGGCTCTCATCGTATTCGTTTACATGACTACCGCCGCGGCGCAAATCGCTTTGCGGCGGCGGCGCGAACTGGCCAAGGAGCCGGAACCGGCGGTCACCATGTGGTTTTTCCCGTACTTAAGCTACGCCGCCATCGGGTGCATGGGCGCAGTGCTGATTGCAATGGCGTTCACGCCCGGCATGCGAAAGGATTTCTGGTTCAGCTGCGTCACATTGGCACTCACCGTCATCGCCTTTTTTGTCGTATGGCGTTTGCGGCAACCGCGCGCCGCGGCCTCGACGGTCGCCTGAAGGCTGGCCCAGTAGCACAATTTTCTAGTTGTGACAAATGATTAAAGTCTCACCCTAACGTACAAAGAGTACCTTCCACTCTGGCGCGGTTTTGGCAGGATGTAGTCCTCGTTTAGGAGAATTTCGCGCCGGCAAGCCAGCCAACTCCCCCGCTGGTGCGATATCCCGGCGGCGTGGGCTTCAAAAATCCACGCCGTTTTTTATCTAGCCCTTCGCTGGCCCAAACCCTCGATCAACGCGCATGCGCGCGCAACGGCACCCGCCGAGTCGATGCGGGACGCAAGCTCCGTGCGCCTTTGGATGGATGCATCATCGTCCAGGATGCTTTGAATCGCCGACACCACACGGCCTGCGCGATAGCGCCGCTCGGGGATGCTGCGGCCCAAGCCTAAGCGTTCAATGCGCCAACCGCTGTCGAACTGATCGTAGCCATGGGGTACCACGAGGTGCGGTACGCCGGCTTTGATTCCCTGCGCCAGGGTACCCACACCGCCGTGATACACCAGGAGCGCGGCCCGGGGCAAAACCTGACTGAACGGAAGATATCCGAATACTTTTATGTTCGGCGGCAGATGCTTCGGAACCTGCTCCGGGTAGTTGGTCACCAGCATGGCACGCAAACCCAGACGGCTGGCAGCCGCCACGGATTCCTTAAAGAATCGCTGCATGGTGGATCCCGCGGACCCCGGCGTGAAGATCAGCGGCGGTTTCCCCGCAGCCAAAAATTCCTCTGCCTCGAGCAAAGGCGCGGCATCGGCGGCGTCCCATAACGGGAATCCAACCGTGTGAGTATTCGCGGGCCAGTCAGGCTGGGGTGCGGCAAACCACGCTGGGAAAAAGGCGATTACCAAGTCGGGCGAGTGCATCCAGCGATGCATGACTCGATCCACCGGCCTTAAGTTCAAGGTGCGCCGCAGCTGGTTTAGAGGTTCTTTGAGTCTCCGATCCAAAATCATCGAATCAACCAGGCGGAACAAGCCTTGTTTGAACCACTTGGGGCGAGAGGCCGATAGCCTCACGTTGCCCATCATGCCTTGGTCTGCAAGTGTGCGAATGACGCTGGGCTGCAGATGCACGGAAGCGCTCGGCACTCCCAGCTTTTCTTGCGCCACCCGAGCGCCGAATGCCAAGCTGGAGAACGCAACGACGGTGCTGCCATCGGCGTGCTTTTCTATCAATCGATAGATCTCCCCGATCGCCGGCACGATCACCTGCGCGATCACCTTGAAGCCCTTGCGCAAATGCCACAGCTCCGGATTCGCAATTGCCGCGTTAGCCTCGGCAACGCTTCCCACGGGAATAAACCCAATGCCTTGCGCCTCGATGAGCTCCTGAAAAATCGGATTGGTGAGTATGGTGGCTCGATGGCCCCGCGCTTGGAGCGCCGCGCCAAGCGCGATGAACGGATGCACATCGCCCGCGCTTCCCATCGTCGGCAGCAAGACGCGCAGAGATTGCGGCGATCTCATCGGTCGAACTTCGTCGACAGGATGATGGATGAGGTGGTGCGTTCCACCCCGTCCAGCGCGCCTATGCGGTCGATGACTTGATCCATCTCGGCGACCGATGCCGTGACCGCCACCGCGATCAAGTCCACATCACCGCTGACCGAATGCAGCACCCGCACCGGCGATATTTCGCGCAGTGCGGCGGTCACGGATCGAGCCTCTTTGGGGCCCACTTTAATCATCACATGGGCGCGAACCGCGCCAAGACCATGTTCGGGCGCCAAGCGAACGCCGTAACCGGTAATGATTCCCTGCTTTTCCAACCGTTCGATCCGGCTTTGAACGCTGGTACGCGAGCGGCCAACCAATCTTGCGAGCTTGGCCGTGGACGCGCGGCCATTCTCCTTCAAAGCCGAAATTAGCTTCTCGTCGATGGGGTCCATGTCATTTCGCCTATTAAGCCCTGCATTATGGCGTAAATATACCTGAGAAACGTCGAAACGACCCTACCCTTTGCAGTGCGCCCGCATAAAAATGGCTGGTTACTGGGAGACGAAAATGAAAGATGTTGTGGTCGTAGGCGCGGGCAAAATTGGTTCAATGATCGCCGAGTTTCTGGGCGGCTGCGGTGATTACGCGGTAACCGTGATCGATCGTTCGGCATCCCAGCTCGACCGGCTCGAAACCTCCGCCGCCATCACCAAGGTCGCGGCCGACATTACCCAGGGCGATGAATTAGGTAAGGTACTGAACGGCAAATTTGCGGTGCTGTCCGCCGCACCCTATTACGCGACGCGGCTGATCGCCGAGGCGGCCAAGAGCGCCGGCGCTCACTACCTGGATTTGACAGAGGATGTGGCCAGCACCCGAGCGGTCAAGCAACTGGCCGCGGGCGCACGCACGGCATTCGTTCCCCAATGCGGGTTGGCGCCCGGTTTCATCACCATCGTCGCCAGTGACCTCGCTTCCCATTTCGACGAACTCAATGATGTTCGCATGCGGGTCGGCGCGTTGCCGAAATTTCCCTCCAACGCCCTCAACTACAATCTGACCTGGAGCACGGACGGCGTCATCAACGAATATTGCGAACCGTGCGAAGCCATCGTGAATGGTCACGTGAAAGAAACCCAGCCGCTGGAAGAACTCGAAGAGTTCTCGCTCGATGGCATTTTGTATGAGGCGTTCAATACCTCGGGCGGGCTCGGCACCTTGTGCGAGACCCTGGCCGGTAAGGTTCGCAACCTCAACTACCGCACCATTCGCTATCCAGGTCATGCGGCCATCATGAAGGCGCTGTTGAACGATCTGCGGCTGCGGGACCGGCGCGAACTGCTCAAAGATATTCTCGAGAATGCCGTGCCCATCACCCTGCAAGATGTAGTGATTGTATTCGTCACCGTGAGCGGCATGCGGGGTGGGCAGCTGATGCAAGAGACCTACGCCAATAAAATCTACTCGGCACCCATCGGCGGAAGGGTTCGCAGCGCCATTCAGATCACGACTGCGGGGGGTATTTGCGCGGTGCTCGACATGCTGAGCGCGGGCGAACTGCCTCAGGCGGGACTGATCCGCCAGGAAGAAATCAAGCTCAAGGCGTTTCTTGCAAATCGCTTTGGCCGGGTCTACGCGATGACGGCGCCGGCCCCTGTCGGGGCCTAGCCCTAGGCGCCCAGCTCACTTTCGTCGATAAATGCCCTGACGTCAGCGAGCGTACGGGCTCGGCCGCGCCGCAAAGGCGTCAACGCCGCGACGGTATCGCCATGCGAGACGTGCGGATAGAGCTTTAGGCTCACGGGGGCCCCGAGAGCGCTCAATGCGGCGGCGAGGTTGCGGGAATTTTCCGGCCATACCGTGGCGTCGTCCAGCCCGTGGACCAGCAGCATTGGCGGGGCATCCGCGCGCACGAAGTTGACGGGCTGCGATTGCGCATAGATCTGCGGCGGTCCGAACATGTCTTGAACGTCGTGCTCGCGCAGCGGCAAAAAATTATACGGTCCCGACAGGGCGGCAACCCCGGCGATGCGCGGGGGCGGCAGGCCGGCCGCCGCGAAATAAGTGCCATTGAGCGCCAGCAGCACAGCCATATGCGCCCCAGCCGAATGACCCATCAGATACAAGCGCTGAGCGTCGGCGCCATACTCAACGGCATGCGCAACAGCCCACAGCGCCGCGCGCGCGGCATCGCTCATGAATCCCTGCATTTTCACTTGCGGATAGTGACGATAGTTCGCTACCACGGCGAGATATCCTGACTCCGCGAGGGCCGCACCGACAAAGCGATACTCGGCTTTGTCGCCGAAGCTCCAGCGCCCACCGTGCCAAAAAACCACGACGGGACGCGGTGCGCCGGCGGGCTTTTCCGGCACATACACATCCAGCTGCTGTTGCGGATCGGCACCGTACGCAATATCGGCGTGCCGTTCGAAAGACCCAAACGAAGCAGGGACATTCGCTGCAAAAAATCCAAGCCGCGCGCGTCCTTCCCTGAGTGCCGAAACTACAGCCCGCGCGGTGCGGCGCGTCATGCGATACGCGCTATCGGCAGACATACGTGGGGCGGCTACTCGAATCGAGCAGGCCGTGGCGCATCAGCCAGTCGCGGGCATCCGCGGCATCTTCAGAAAACCATTGCGCAGCGCTGCCCAGCCTGAATGTATAACCCCACTCATCCATATCGCGGCACATGCGCGCTTCCCCAACCTGGGGCAGCGATTGGGCCAATATGATTTGCAGGTAACAAACGCCATTTTCTTCCGCATCATCGCCGCCCGCATCGGTATCCAGCCCCGCGCGCCGCTCCGGGGTCATACAGATGAAATGAGCCCCCTCGTGAAGCACCGAATGTACCGGGGTGTCCAGCCGCGCAAATATCTTGGCTCCTATCAATCCTGCCTCGCGCTCACCCCAATAGGAACCGGGGATGATTTCATTGGGCGCCACCAGCTGTAAGGCCAAATGGTAGCGATCCAGCAATACTTGCAGGGAAAGCCGATCAATGGCGTTGACCAGTAACACGGCGATGGGCGCGCCGCTATTTCAAACTCGTCAGCCGGCGCAATGCGATCGACACCAGATCACGCGCCATTTGCTGGCGCAAGATATCCGCCTCGTGTTCCTTGGCAAGCTGCAGCGTTTCATCGTAGCTGAAATCTTTCGATAGGCTGATGGTCTGCGGCGCGAGCAATTCCTTACCGCCGCCGTGCACACCGAAAGTGACGGTGTAGGTGAGTTCATATTCGGTCGGAATATTTTTGGCCGATACCGCGAGCGTGCGTTGCTGCACCAGGTCCTTGGTGACTTCGACGGTCGCGGTGGCGGCGGCGGAATTCAGCTGCAAGGTAGCACCCGAGCTTTTGAGCTGGTGCTCGAATTCGCGCGCGAAGTCGGTATACGGGTCTTTGAGGGACAAGAAGGGACGTGCCATGACCGCCGGCAACGGCTCGCTGCCGGCAAGTCGGAACCCGCACGCCGTCAGTGCACAGACGCTAAAGAGGATCGAGTACTGGGCGGTGGCCACAGGGCATTACACCACGATGTTCACGAGCTTGCCGGGTACGATGATGACTTTGCGCACCGCCGAGGGGCCGATAAACTTACGAACATTGGCATCGCAAAGCGCGGTGTCGCGGATCGCGGCTTCGCCGGCGTCTACAGCGACGGAAATATGGCCGCGTAGCTTGCCATTTACCTGCACGACCATCTGCACACTGGATGACTGCAACGCCTCGGTATCGACCTTGAGCCAGGGCTCCTCGATGAGCGCCGTCCGATGTCCCAGGGACTGCCACAACGCATGCGTCACGTGCGGGATGATTGGCGACAGCGCCAGCACCGCAATTTCCAATGCCTCCTGCGAAACCGCGCGGTCCTGCGCCGAAGCGTGCGGGAACTTTGCCAGCGCATTCAGCAGCTCCATGACGGCGGCAATCGCTGTATTGAACGTTCGGCGTCGACCGATATCATCGGTGACCTTCGCCAATGTCTGATGTGCTTGCTTGCGAATAGCCCGCTGCGGCTCGGTCAACGCCGACTTGTCGAGCGGCGCCGGCGGGCCCTGCGAGACGTGTTCGTACACGGCTTTCCACAGGCGCTTGATAAAACGATAGGAGCCTTGCACCCCTTCATCGGACCACTCGAGGGTTTGTTCCGGAGGCGCGGCAAACATCATGAATAGGCGCGCGGTATCTGCGCCGAACTCGTCCACCAATGATTGCGGATCCACGCCGTTGTTCTTTGACTTGGACATGGTCACGACACCGCCCGACTCCACTTCTTTTCCGTCTTCGCGCAGCACGGCGACGCGGCGTTGCGTCGCCTTATCGGTGCTGATCGTGACATCAGTTGGATTGAAGTATTGCAGCCGGCCGGACTCAGGCTTGCGAAAGAACACTTCGTTCAGCACCATGCCCTGCGTGAACAGGCGGGCGAACGGTTCCTTGAACGGCACGGCGCCCATGTCGTGCATGAATCGAGTCCAGAAGCGCGCATACAACAAATGCAGAATGGCGTGCTCGATACCGCCGATGTACTGATCGACGGGGAGCCAATATTGAACTCGATAATCAAGCATGGCCTGGTCATTGTCGGCGCACGCAAATCTCAGGAAATACCATGACGAGTCCACGAAGGTATCCATCGTGTCGGTCTCGCGGCGCGCGTCGCCACCGCACTTGGGGCACTTGACGTTCAGGAAATCCGGATCTTTCAAAAGCGGATTGCCGCTGCCGTCGGGGACCAAGCCGGTCGGCAGAACCACGGGCAGCTGCTCATCGGGTACCGGCACCGCACCGCAGACCTTGCAATGGGTGATGGGAATCGGGCAACCCCAGTACCGCTGACGCGATATGCCCCAATCCCGCAATCGCCAGGTGGTTCGCCTTTCGCCCAACCCATTTCTGCTCAGGTCCGCGGCAACCGCGTTGACCGCGGCATCGTATTCCAATCCATCATAGCGCCCGGAATTCACGCTGCGCCCATGCTCCGAGTACCAAGGCTGCCAAGCCGCCAACGAGTACGCGCGTCCTTCGACATCGATGACTTGCTTGATCGGCAATCCGTATTTCTTGGCAAATTCGAAGTCCCGCTCATCGTGCGCCGGCACCCCCATCACGGCACCGTCGCCGTAGCTCATCAGCACGTAATTTCCCACCCACACCGGCAGAGGATCGCCGCTGATCGGATGCGTGACGTGCAGCCCCGTCGGCATGCCTTTCTTTTCTTGAGTTGCCAGCTCCGCTTCGGCCGCAGGACCTCGTTTGCACTCCTCGATGAATGCCTGCAATTTCGCATTGCCCTTCGCGGCATGGGCGGCGAGCGGATGTTCGGCAGCGACTGCGCAAAAGGTCACGCCCATGATGGTGTCGGCGCGAGTCGTGAAGGCATGCAGCACGCCGCCTTCGCCGATCGTATGGGGAAAGCCCACGCGAATTCCCTCGCTCTTGCCGATCCAATTGGCCTGCATGGCTCGCACCCGTTCTGGCCAATCCGGCATGCTCTGCAACGAATCGAGCAAGTCTTCGGCATATGCCGTGATCTTGAGGTAATACATCGGGATTTCCCGCTTCTCGATGATCGCGCCGGTGCGCCAGCCGCGGCCATCGATGACCTGCTCGTTCGCCAGCACGGTCTTATCTTCCGGGTCCCAATTGACGATGCCTGTTTTTTGATACGCGATGCCTTTTTCCAACATGCGCAGAAACAGCCACTGGTTCCATCGATAGTATTCAGGACGACAGGTCGTGAGCTCGCGGCTCCAATCCAAGCCGTAGCCAAGCGACTTGAGCTGCCGCTTCATGTGGCTGATGTTGTCGAATGTCCATTTGGCCGGCGGTACATGATTGGCGATGGCCGCATTCTCGGCCGGCAATCCGAAGGCGTCCCAACCCATCGGCTGCAGTACATTGCGTCCATTCATGCGCATGAAGCGCGCCAGCGCGTCTCCTATGGTGTAATTGCGCACGTGTCCCATATGCAAGCGGCCGCTTGGATACGGGAACATGCACAAGCAATAATACTTCTCTCGGGTGTCGTCTTCTTTGGCCTCAAAGCTATGGTGATGGTCCCAATAGTGTTGGGCCTCCGCTTCGACAGCGGCAGGTTCGTATCTTTCTTGCATGATTGGGCCCCAGAATACCCGAGATGATGGGCGGCGGCGAACTGCAATGACTTTTAGGATCGCATGCGAAACTTGAATTTTTACGGCGCATTGGCTTTGTGCACCTTAAGCGGCTGCCTGTGGTTTTTAGCCGTTACTCCATTTGATTTGTCCGTCTTAGGCTGGATCGCGGCGGTGCCGATGTTTATAGCGATCGAACGCGCCGGCAACTTGCGGCGCGCGCTGTTCCTGGGTTGGTGGGCGGGACTCATCGAAACCGGCGGCGGCTTTTATTGGCTGATCGACGTAATGCGCCGCTTCGCGGATTTTCCGTGGGTGGGGGCCGCGGCCGTCTTCGTGCTTTTCTGCGCCACGCGAGCCATTATTTTCTTGCTCTTTACTGCCGCGGTTTGCGCCATCCGCGCGCGGCTACGGGTGCCCATGGCCCTGCTCGGACCTCTCGCCATGGTCAGCTGTGAACTTCTGGTGCCGCAACTATTTCCATGCGGCCAATACATCAGTCAAGCGTGGCATCCGCTGGTCATCCAAATCAGCGAATTGACCGGCCCGCTGGGAGTTACGGCTTTGCTGATGATGGTCAACGGGGCGCTCTACGACCTGATTTTAGATGCTCGTGCCGCTCGCTATCCGGCGCTTGCTTGCGCGGCCCTGCTGGCTGCCGCGTTACTGTTCGGCGGCGTGCGAATGCGGCAAGTCGATGCGCTCATCGCGCATGCGCCCGCCTTGAAGGTCGGCCTGGTCCAACCGAACTTTGCCTATACCATCGACGGCGAATTCTCTCGCGACGAGGCGCTTCGGCAATTGACCGCATTGCAGGAGCAATCGCGGCGCCTAGAGCGGGAAGGCGCACAACTGCTGGTGTGGAGCGAGGGCAGTTTTCCGATCGCCGTGCCACGGGCCTTCGACGCGGATTTTTCTCCGGATTCTCTTGCCATGATCCGCCGTGGATTTACCGTACCCACCCTCATCGGTGCAGAAATGTACGACGAGGCGCGCGAGGATGCATTTAACTCGGCAATTCTGCTGGACAAAGACGGAAGGGTCGCGGGCCGCTACGACAAGGTCCGCCTACTCGCTTTCGGCGAATACGTTCCCGGCATCGATGCCTT